>JACMLV010000247.1 GCA_014379395.1 Burkholderiaceae bacterium | reverse complement strand
GGGGGCGGAAGTCGAGCGCGCTCGACGCTCCCATCAGGCGGTCGAGCTGCTCGACGATGCGCGCCACGTACCAGGCCCAGATGCGGTCGGCCGCGAACAGGGCCAGCACATTCAACGCGAGCATGCCGCCGAGCACGCGCAGGCCTTCGATGAACAGCTGCGCCGAGATGCTGGGGCCGCCGGAGAAATGGACCCGGTAGGTGTTCACGTCGACGATGCGGCCCAGCGCCTGGTACAGCATCCAGATGGCCAGCGCGACGCCCGCCGTCTCCATCAGCACCAAGGCCACCAGCAGCGATTTTTGCAGCGAGTGGTCGACCAGGCGCACCCGGCGCCGGTTCGGAAAGGGGGCTTGGTTCATAGGTCGTGGCACGCGTAGCACAGCTTGGAATGTTCTTTCGGGATCACCAATTTTCCATGTTTCAACTTATAGCCCTCGTGGCAGGAGACGCAGCTCAGTTTGCCCTCCGGCAGCAGCAGCTTGGGGTCGAGCGCGCTGCGCGCGCGGTAGCCGCCGAACTTGCCCGCCTTGCTGTAGCTCGATCCGATCGGATGGTTCATCGACTGGCTGGCGTGGCGCACCACGCCATTGCGGTCGACCCCGGTGACCAGGCGCGGGTTGGCGTTCTTGGCGTGGCATTGCATGCATTGCGTTGAATAGGTGTCGAGCGTGCGCGCGTTCTTGTCGACGCCGCTGCTCAGGTGGCCCACCAGCAGCGAGGCGCCGCCGTCGCGCATGCGGCGGAAAAAATCGGCGTCGTGGCAGGTCATGCACAGTTCCTTGCCTGCCTTGACGCCACGCAGCAGGCCGCGCCCGCTGCCGTGGATGTCGTGGCAGGTGCTGCAGGTCAGGTCGCCCTTCCAGTCGAGCGGATAGCCCTCCGGCGGCGTCTTTTTGGGCTCGAATCCGCTCGGGTGGCTCATCTGGATCGAAGCCGGATGGCATTTCGCGCACAACACCTCCTGGCTGGCGATCAGCAACCCGGCCTGCTGGGCGGTGACGCCCTTGCCGGCCAGATGGCAACTGGCGCAATTGGCATTATCGAGGTGGGTCGCGCCGCCCACGCCGAGCATGGCCAGGGCCGCGCCGATCAGGCCGGCCAACAGGGCCAGCAGCGCGAGCAGCGCCGGCAGGCCCCTAGATCCGGACTTTGTCATCGAGCGCTTTCAGGCGCTTGACGGCCTCGGCGTAGTTGGCGGCGTCGCCGGCGGCCAGGGCGGCGCGGGCTTGCCCGGCGGCGCCGCGCACCGCCGCGTAGTGTTCGCGCAGGCCGGTCACGGCCAGCTTGACGTTGGCGGCCTGGGCCAGCAGGGCGTCGCCCTTGCGCAATTCCAGCATCGGCGCGGCGTCGCTGGCGGCGGCCAGTTTCAGATTTTGCGAAAAACGGTACAGCGGACCGGCGATGCGGTGGCTGCTATAGAGCGCGATCATCCAGGTGGCGACGCCGGCGATGGCGACGAGCATCAGGCCGGCCAGCAGCATCGCCGGCCCCAGGTATTCGCCGGTCAGGCTGTGCGAACGGATCAGGGCCGCGTACGAGTCGCCGCCCTCGGCGCCGACCAGGGTCAGGCCGGCCACCAGCGCCAGCGTGGCCGAAATCGCCACCGCCAGGCTGATCTTGGCGATCAGCCTGAGATGGAAAAAGATCGAGGGCGCCTGCACCAAGCCGTCTCCGCCGGGCGGCTTACTTCGCCGCGCCCTTCAGATGCGTGACGCCGCCGAAGCTGCCGATCCACTGCTCGCCCTTGGCCCCGGTGGCCATCGAGAACACCGCGTTCGAGAACAGGCCGTCCTCGGTGGTGGTGACGACGAACTTGTCGCCGTCGCGCCGCGCCAGGCCGTTGTTGGTGCCGATCCACATGGTGCCCTCGTTGTCCATTTGCAGCATGAACACGTGGTTGCCCGGCAAGCCGTCGGCCACCGTGTAGTTGCGCCAGGTCTTGCCGTCGAAGCGGGCCAGGCCGCCGCCCCAGGTGCCGGCCCAGACCACGCCGTCGCGGTCGACCTGCATCGCGATGATGTAGTTCGGGTTGTAGGCCACGCTGATGCCCTGCAGGCCCATCTCCTCCTTCTGCTTGGCGTGGTGCACCGAGCTCTTGGCCGGATCGTTGTTGAACTTGATGTCGTTCTTGACGATTTCATAATCGGCGCCGAGGCCCTTGGCGTGGTTCCAGTTGTCCCACTTGCCATCCTTGAAGCGCGCCAGGCCGCCCTCGGTGGCCAGCCAGACTTCTCCGTTCTTGCCCTCGGCCAGGCCGTAGACCCAGTCGTTGGGCAAGCCGCTCTTGGTGTTTTCGACGGTGAACAGGTCCCACTTCGCGCGGTCCTTCAGGTTGCCGCCGCGGATGCGGTTCGCGCCCGACCAGGTCGCCACCCAGACGTCGCCGTTCTTCATCTTCAGCGCGCCGTACACGAAGGCGTCGCCCAGGCCGTCCGGGATGTTGTAATTCTCCCAGGTGTCCTTGGCCTGGTCGTAGAGCGACATGCCGCCGCCGTAGGTGCCGACCAGGATCTTGCCGTCCAGTTTGCTGATGTGGAAGATGCCGTTCGAGAGCAGGCCGTTGCGCGCGTCGAACAGGCGGAATTCGTCGTTGCTGGTGTCGTAGCGGATCACGCCGCCCGAGGTGCCGACCCACAGCAGCTTGCCGTCGGCCAGGATCGACTTGACGTTGCGGTTGCCGACGCGGAAATGGGTGAACTTGGCGTTCGGGTCGGTTTGCACCTTGCCCGATTGCGGACGCTCTTCCACGCCGCCGGCTTCGGGCGCCTGCGGGTGCGAGGCCGGGATCGGCGCGTCGAGATTGAGCTTGCCGGCCGCCGGCATCGGCGCCGGGTCCGACTGCTTCTTGCCCAACACATAGGCGCCGCCCACCAGGCCGGCCACGCCGACCACGCTTGCGGCAACGATCGCCATCGTTTTTTTAGTCAACTGCGCCATGATTTTCCTATTTTGCTTTCGATTGTCCGAATTGTCCGATGTGCGCGACGCCGCGCTTGGTGCCGGCCCAGACGTCCCCGTTGGGCGCCACGGCCAATGCGTAGACGTTGTTGTCGAGCAGCCCGGTGCGCGCGTCGACGCTGGCGAAGCCCTTGCCGTCGTAGCGCGTCAGGCCGCCGTTGGTGCCGAACCAGATCGCGCCGGAGGCGTCCTGCGCGATGCTGTAGACGATGTCGCCGGCCAGCCCGTCCTTGGTGGTGAGGTTGCTCCAGCGCTTGCCGTCGTAGCGGCTCACGCCGCCGCCCCAGGTGCCGGCCCAGACGCTCTGGTCGGCCGCCACCAGGATCGAGAACACATAGTTCGGGTTGTAGGTCGGCGCGCCGTCGGCGCTGCGCAGGCCCAGGTCGTGCCGCGAGCGCGTGCCCAGGCCCGTGTTCGGGCTGGCCAGCAGCTTGTTCGGGTTCTCCGCGCCGAGGCCGTCCTTGTGCGTCCACGAGCGCCACGTCTTGCCGTCGTACATGGAGACGCCGCCCTCGGTGCCGAACCAGACCCGGTCCTTGGCGTCGACGCCGAGGTCGTAGACCCACTCGTTGATGAGCTCCTTGACGTAGGTGCGGAACTTCAGGCTCTTCATGTCGACCATGTTGGCGCCGGCCCAGGTGCCGATCCACAGGTCGCCGTTCTTCTGGCTGGCGAACGAATAGATCCAGTAGTCGGCCAGGCCGTGCATCGGAAAGTAGGTCTTCCACTTGCCGTCCTTGTAGCGCGAAGCGCCGCCGGCGTTGGTGCCGAACCACTTGTAGCCGTCGCGGTCGATGCCGATGGCGAACACGTATTCGTTGGCCAGGCCGCTGTCGCGGGTGAACGTGCGGCGCAGCTTGCCGCTATTGACGTCGATCTCGTGCACCCCCTTCGAGGTGCCGACCCACAGCGCGCCGGCTTTCGGCTCGACGGCCAGGGCGCGCACATAGACGTTGTCGCCCACTTCGAAGGTTTCGACGACGTTCGGCGTTCCGGGCTTGGCGGCGGCCGGCGTAGGCGGCACGTCGGCGCACACGCCCGGCAGCGCGGTGGCGGCGAGCAGGCCCGCCAGAAAATAGTTAGCCGGGCGCATCAACGGGCGCATCAATTGAAGGCTCCGCTCGCGCCGATCGAACCGGCAGCCATTTCCACTTGCAGTTTCGCTTGTCGCTTCATTTCTTCTTATCCTTCTTGGCTTTTTGTCTTATTGGCTACCCGGCCGCCGATTCCCGTTAGTGGGAAAAACGCGACCCGCCAGTCGCTGGCGCGCTTCCCACACCATCGCGCTCAACCCTGGCCCGCTTCGGGCACGCCGCTTTGCAGCAGCCCGAGCGCTTCATACTCTTCCAGCTTGCGGTACAGGCTGGACAAACCGATGCCCATCTTCTGCGCCGCCAGGCGCCGGTCGCCGCCGGCCTCCTCGATCGCCGCGCCGATGAAGGCGCTCTCGAACTTGCGCACCTGCTCGCGCAGGCTTTCGCCGGGCTCGAAGGCGATCGGCACGTTCACCGCCGCGCGCGCGGCCGCGATGATCGGGGCCGGCAAGTCGGCGCAGGTGACGTGCCCGTCGTCGGCCAGGATCAGCGCGCGGTCGACCACGTTTTCCATTTCGCGCACATTGCCCGGCCAGTCGTAGGCGGCCAGCAGTTGCTCCACTTCGGGATCGACCACCACCGCCGCGCCGGCCAGCAAGCGCTTCGCTCCCGACTCAAGCAAGAAACGAACCAAGCCCGGGATGTCGCCGCGCCGGTCGCGCAGCGGCGGCGCGTGGATCTGGAACACGCTGAGGCGGAAATACAGGTCCTCGCGGAAGCGCCCCTCGGCCACCATCTGCGGCAGGTTGCGGTTGGTGGCGGCGACGATGCGCACGTCGGCGCGCTTGGACTGCTCGCTGCCGACCGGGCGGATCGACTTCTCCTCGATCACGTGCAGCAGCTTCACTTGCAGCTGCAGCGGCAATTCGCCGATCTCGTCGAGGAAAATGGTGCCGCGGTCGGCCTCCAGGAACAGGCCCTTCCTGGCCTTGTCGGCGCCGGTGAAGGCGCCCTTGGTGTGGCCGAACAGCTCGCTCTCCATCAGGTTCTCCGGCAGCGCGCCGCAGTTGACCGGGATGAAGGGGCCGCCCGCGCGCGGGCTCTGCTGGTGGATCCGGCGCGCGATCACGCCCTTGCCGGTGCCGCTCTCGCCGGTCACCAAGACCGTGCTGTCGGTCGGCGAGACCTTGGCGATCATGCGCTCGAGGTCGCGCATCACGGGCGAGGTGAAGCCGAACAGGTCCTTCTTGCCGCCCATCACGATGCTGCGCAAGACCTTGTTTTCGGCGCGCAGGCCGCGCACGTCGCCGATCTTTTGCAGCCGGTACAGCACCTCCTCGTTGCGCACCGGCTTGATCATGTAGTCGGCGGCGCCGGCCTGGATCGCCTCGATGGCGGTGTCGACCGAGGCGAAGGCGGTCATCATCATGAAGCTGGTGTCGAGTCCGGCCGCGCGCACGCGCCGCACCAGCTCGATGCCGCTGATGTCGGGCATCTTGATGTCGCAGATGGCGACTTCGACGCCGCCCTTGACCAGCAGGTCGAAGGCGTCGAGCCCGTTGCCGGCCTGGAGCACCCGGTAGCCGGCGCGGCTCAGGTGCGCCGCCAGGATTTGCCGGATCGCCGGCTCGTCGTCAATTACCATCACATCCATCGACTTCATATATTCAATTCGCTTCTATTCAATTCGCTTCGTTGTAGGCGGTTTCAGTCAGGGGAAACAGGACCTGGACCCGGGTGCCGACCTGCGGCGTCGATTCGATCTCGATGCTGCCGCCGTGGCGTTTCATGATCGAGTAGCACAGCGACAGGCCGAGGCCGGTGCCCTTGCCGGCCGCCTTGGTGGTGAAAAAGGCTTCGAACACGCGCCGCAGGGTGGCCGGGTCCATGCCGTGGCCGTTGTCCTCGACGGTCAGGCGCACCCGCTCCGGCTCGCTGCGCGTGGTGATGGTGGCGGTGGCGACGCGCTCCTCGACGCCGGCGAGCGCGTCCATCGCGTTGATCAACAGGTTCATGATCAGCTGGGTCAGCTGGTCGGCCACGCCGTAGATGGCCGGCAGCTGCGCATCGAGGTCGAGTTTCAGGGTGACGCGGCGCAGGCGCTTGTCGTAGCGGATCAGGCTGCTAATGCTGCGCAACTGGCCGTTCAGGTCGAGGAACTGCGGCTCGGTCGCCTGCGGCGAGGCGAAGTCGGAGATTTCGCGCGTGATCATCGACAGGCGCTGGGTCTGGGCGTAGATCAGCTCCGGGCGGCAGTTGCGGCAGGTCTCGGGCGAATCGGCCTTGCGCGCGCCGATCTCCTGGGCCACGCCGGAGATGGCGGCGATCGGGTTGCCGATCTCGTGCGCCACGCCGGCCGCCAGCGCGCCGATGGCGGCCATCTTCTCCTGGTGGAAATACTTCTGCCGCTCGACCAGCAATTCCTTCTCGCGCGTGTCGAGCGCGTCGACCATGCCGTTGACGGCGGCGATCAGCTGGCCGACCTCGTCGCGCCGGGTGACCGGGATCGGCGCGCCGCGGTAGCCGTTGACGATGTCGAGCGCGCGCGCCTGCAGCTTGCCCAGGTCGAGCGTGAGGCGGCGGAAGAACAGGCCGATGGTGACGCCCAGCACGAGCAGGCACAACAGGCCCAGCGACAGCGTCGTCATCGTCACCGAATTGCTCTGCGAGCGGTAATGCTCGGACAGTTGCCGGCGCCGCTCCAGCGACTGCTGGTTGAGCGCGCCGAGCGCGCTCTTGATCTTGACCAGCTCGATGAGCATGCGGTTCATGTTGGCGCGCGACGGGTCGCGGTTGGCCGCCGCCCAGGCCGCCGTCAAGGCGTCCATGCCCAGGTTCGCCCGCGGCAGGCGCGCCATCAGCTCGGCGTGCCGGTGCAGCAAGGTCTGATGGTGCATGCCGATGCGCTGCAGGCGCGCGGCCGGATCGGTCGCGTCGAGGTTGGCGAACACCGCCATCAGGGCGTGGAAGGTGGAGGCGTCGGCGCGCGTGAGCAGGGCCTCGGTTTCGAGCGACTGCTGGATCTCCTCGAAATCGCGCAGCAACAACTGTTTTTCATGGAACAGGAAAAAGGCGATCACGATCGAATACGCCATCAGCGCGGCGAACACCAGCACGCCCTTGGCGCCGATCGACAGCACGAAGCCGGGCGATCGCATGACGGCCGCGCCGGCGGCGGGCGCGTCCGGGGCGGCGG
>JACMLV010000246.1 GCA_014379395.1 Burkholderiaceae bacterium | reverse complement strand
GCTCCGGATCGGCGCCGCCGCGCTGGCGATTTTGCTGTGCCCGGTGCGCCAGCACCGACAGGCGCACCGGGCGAACTGGTGCCGTCCAATCCCGCCGTCATCCGCGCCCCGCTCGACGGCGTGGTCGGCCAGTTCCTGATCCGCCCCAACGAGGCGGTCAAGGCCGGCCAGCCGCTGTTCGGCTTCGACGAGGCGCCGATCGCGGCCCGGCTCGACGTCGCCAGCCAGACGCTGGCCACCGCCGAAGCCGAATACCGCCAGTTCGCCCAGCAGGCCGTCTCCGACGTGAAGTCGAAGGCCCAGCTGTCGAACCTGCTCGGCCGGATCGAGGAAAAGCGCGTCGAAGCGGCCTATCTTCAAGGCCAGCTGGAACGCTCGCGGGTGCTGGCGCCGCAGGACGGCGTGGCCCTGTTCGACGATCCGAGCGAATGGATCGGCAAGCCGGTGCAAACCGGCGAGCGCATCATGCGCATCGCCGCGCCGGGCGACATCGAGGTCGAAGCCTGGCTGCCGCTGGCCGACGCCATCGACCTGCCCGAGGGCGCGCCGGTCAGCCTGTACCTGGCCGCCAGCCCCTTGTCGGCGCTGTCGGCGCGGGTGCGCTACCTGGCACACGACGCCACCGCGCGCCCGGAGGGCGGCTACGCCTACCGCCTGCGCGCCACGCTCGACGGCCGCAGCGCCCAGCGCGTCGGCTTGAAAGGCACCGCCAAGATCAGCGGCGACTGGGTGCCGCTGGTCTACTGGATCGCGCGACGCCCGCTCGGCGTGCTGCGCCAGGCGTTCGGGATCTAGCGCCCGATGAATCAACCGACCAAGCGCCTGCCGCCGCTGCGCGAAGAGCTGGCCCTGCTGCCCGGCCCGGCCCTGGCCGGCGGCCAGCCCAGCCACACCCTGCACGACCCGGTGCGCAACCTGTTCTTCCAGCTCGACTGGCCAACCTTCGAAATCCTGCGCCACTGGCACCTCGACCGGCCCGAGGCGATCGCCGCCGCCATCGCGCAAGGCAGCACCTTGCAGCTCGAGCCGGCCGACGTCGAGGCGGCGATCCGCTTCCTGCACGAGAACGAACTGCTGCAGGCGCCCCGGGGCGGGGCGGCCGAATTCGCCGCCCGGCTGACGCGCCGGAAGGGCGGCCTCGGCCACTGGCTGCTGCACAACTACCTGTTCTTCCGCATCCCGCTGCTGCGACCGGACCGTTGGCTGGGGCGCTGGGCCGGCCGGCTCGATGTCTTCTATTCGCGCCGGTTCCTGTGGCTCACGCTCGGCGTGCTCGCGCTCGGCCTGCAGCAACTGTACCGCCAGTGGGACCAGTTCTCGGCCACCCTGCTCGACACCTTCTCCTGGTCCGGCATGGCGGCCTACGGCGCCGCGCTGGCCGGGGTCAAGCTGATCCACGAACTGGCGCACGCCTTCACCGCCAAGCGCTTCGGCTGCCGCGTGCCGACCATGGGCGTGGCCTTCCTCGTCATGTGGCCGGTGGCCTACACCGACACCAACGAGGTCTGGAAACTAAGCGACCGCAAGCGCCGCCTACAAGTGACGGCGGCCGGCGTGCTGGCCGAGCTGACGGTGGCCATCTGGGCCACGCTGGCCTGGGCCGTGCTGCCCGACGGCGCCCTCAAATCGGTCGCCTTCGTGCTGGCCGCCATCACCTGGATCTCCAGCCTGGCGATCAACACCAGCCCCTTCATGCGCTTCGACGGCTACTTCCTGCTGTCGGACTGGCTCGGCCTGCCCAACATGCACGCGCGCTCGTTCGCGCTGGCGCGCTGGGACCTGCGCGAGCGTCTGTTCGCGCTCGGCGAGCCGGTCCCGGAGCACTTTTCAGCACGCCGCCACGCCGGCCTGATCCTGTTCGCCTACGCCACCTGGATCTACCGGCTGGTGGTCTTCCTCGGCATCGCCGCGCTGGTCTACACCTTCTTCATCAAGGCGGTCGGCATCCTGCTGTTCGCGGTCGAAATGGGCTGGTTCGTGCTGCTGCCCTTTTACCGAGAATTCCAGGCCTGGGCCGCGCGCTGGCCAAAACTGCGCGGCAGCCGGCGCGCGCGCCGCAGCGCCGCCATCGCGCTCATGCTGGCGGCGCTGCTGGTCGTGCCGTGGCCGAGCCGAATCGGCGCCGGCGCCCTGCTGCGCCCGGCCGAACAACTGGTGCTGTACGCGCCGCCGCACGCCCAGGTGGCGGCGCT
>JACMLV010000245.1 GCA_014379395.1 Burkholderiaceae bacterium | reverse complement strand
GTTGCTCGCGCCGGAGGCGGCCTCCAGCGCGGCGGCGCCGGCGCCCGGCGACAACTGGCGGATCAGCATGTCGGCCAGGCCGGTGCCGCGCTTGGCCAGGTTGGCGCTGGTCTGCTGGTCGAGCATGGCGGTGAACATCTTCGTTTGGGTGTTGTCGGTCAGGCTGTCCTGCGGCGTGGCCTCGCGCATGCTCTTCATCATCATGTTGATGAACAGGCCCTCGAACTGGGTCGCGGCGGTTTTCATGGCGGCCGGATCGTTGGCCTTGGCGGACTGGCGCAATTGGCCCATGCCCTTGACGTCGAAGGCGGCGTTCTGCGGTTCGGTGGAGCGGATCATCGCAAGTCCTTAAATGATTTCAAGTTCGGCGCGCAGGGCGCCGGCGGCCTTCATCGCCTGCAGGATCGCCAGCAGGTCCTGGGGCGAGGCGCCGATCGCGTTGAGCGCCTTGACCACCTCGGCCAGCGAGGCGCCGCCCTTGAGCAGCAGCACCTTGCCGGCGTCCTTCTTGACGTCGATCCTGGCGTTCTGGGTGGCCGCGCTCTGGCCGCCGGACAGCGGGCCGGGCTGGCTGACCTGGTTGTCGGCGCTGATCGTCACCGACAAGTTGCCGTGCGAAATGGCGCAACTGTCGAGCGTGACGGCCTGGTTCATCACCACCGAGCCGGTGCGCGCGTTCATGATCACCTTGGCCGCCTGCCGCGCCGGCTTGACGTCGAGGTCTTCGAGGGTGCCGATGAAGGCCACCCGCTGGTCGCTGTTGGAGGGCGACTGGACCCGGATCACGCGCCCGTCGAGGGCGGCCGCGACGCCGCTGCCGTAATGCTTGTTGATCGCCTCGACCACCCGGCTGGCGGTGGAGAAGTCGGTGCTGTTCAATTCCAGCCGGATCATGTTGTTCTCGCCCAGGCCGGAGGCCACCGCGCGCTCGACCGTGGCGCCGCCGGAGATGCGCCCGACCGACAGGTGGTTCACCTGCACCGAGCCGCCGGCGGCCTGGGCGCCGACGCCGCCGACCAGCACATTGCCCTGCGCCATGCCGTAGATCTGGCCGTCGGCGCCCTTGAGCGGCGTCATCAGCAGCGTGCCGCCGCGCAGGCTCTTGGCGTTGCCCATCGACGAGACGGTGACGTCGAGCAGCTGGCCCGGCTGGGCGAAGGCCGGCAGCGCGGTGGTGACCATCACGGCGGCGACGTTTTTCAGTTGCAAGGTGGTGCCCTGCGGCAGATTGACGCCGAGCTGCTGCAGCATCGACACCACGCTTTGCACGGTGAACGGGGTCTGGGTGGTCTGGTCGCCGCTGCCGTCGAGGCCGACCACCAGGCCGTAGCCCATCAACTGGTTCTGGCGCACGCCGGCGATGCTGGCCAGGTCCTTGATGCGCTCGGCGCGCGCCGCGGACGGCAGGCACAGCGCCAGGGCGCACAGCAGCGCGCCGGCCAGGGAGAAAAATCGGGTGCGCATCGGCGTCGTCCTGGTCATCAGAAGGGCAACAGGCTCTGGAAGAAGCGCGAGGCCATGGCCGCCACTTCGGCGCGGTCGAGCTGGCTGTTGGTGCGGTATTCGACGCGCGCGTCGGCCACCTGGGTCGAGGACACCGTGTTGCCGGTGGCGATGTTGTCGGGGTTGATCAGGCCGGAGAAGCGGATGAATTCGACGCCCTTGTTCATGCCGATCTGTTTTTCGCCGGCCACCATCAGGTTGCCGTTGGGCAGCACCTCGATCACCGTCACGCCGATGGTGCCGGTGAAGGCGTTGCTGGCGGACTGGTTGTCGGCGTCGCCGAACTTGCTCGCCGCCGAGGTCGAGACGCTGCCGCCGAAGCGGCTCTGGACCGGGCCGGGCAGGCCGAAGTTGACGCTGCCGCTCTTGTTGCCGGAGCTGGCGCCGGCTTTCACGGCGTTGGTCTTTTCGGTGATCACGATGCTGATCAGGTCGCCCACCTGGCGCGCGCGCCGGTCCTCGAACAGCGGCCGGTAGGCGCTGCTCTGGAAGATCGCGCCGGAGCTGGCCGCCGGGCCCGGCTCGGCGTACGGATAGGCCGGGCGGGTCGGCTGCGTGACGATCGAGGTCGGCGTCACCGAACAGGCGGCGAGCGCCAAGGCGGCCAAGGCGGCGCCGAAGCGGGAGGGGCGGACGGCGGACATTAGAGCTGGGACAGCTTTTGCAGCATCTGGTCGGAGGTGGTGATCGCCTTGCTGTTGATCTCGTAGGCGCGCTGGGTCTGGATCATGTTGACCATCTCCTCGGCCACGTTGACGTTGGAGGCCTCGACATAGCCCTGCATCAGGAAGCCGGCGCCGTTGGTGCCGGGCGCGTTGGTCTGGGCGTTGCCCGAGGCGCTCGTTTCGACGTACAGGTTCTCGCCCTTCGACTCGAGGCCAGCCGGATTGACGAAGGTGGTCAGTTGCAGCGAGCCGATCTGGGACGGCGCGACCGTGTTGGGCAAGGTCACCGAGACCGTGCCGTCGCGCGCCACCGTCAGGCTCAGCGCGTTGCCCGGCACCGTGATGGCGGGCTGGATGACGAAGCCCTCGGAGGTCACCAGCTGGCCGTTGGCGTCGGTCTGCAGCGAGCCGTCGCGGGTGTAGCCGGTGCTGCCGTCGGGCAGCAGCACGCTCAGGAAGCCCGAGCCGTTGACCATCAAGTCCTTCGAGTTGCCGGTCGCCTGGGGATTGCCCTGGGTGTGGATGCGCTCGGTGGCCACGGTGCGCACGCCGGTGCCGATCTGCAGGCCGGACGGCAGTTGGGTCTGCTGCGAGGACTGCGCGCCGGGCTGGCGCACGTTTTGGTACAGCAAGTCCTCGAACACCGCGCGCGACTTCTTGAAGCCGTTGGTGCTGACGTTGGCCAAGTTGTTGGCGATCACGTCCATCTGGGTTTGCTGCGCCTCCAGGCCAGTCTTGGCGATCCAAAGGGAACGAATCATGTTTTTCTCCGGTGTGGCGCCCAAGGCGCCGGACTCTAGGTGTCAATTATGCGCGTGGCGCGCTTAGTTCAATGCGAGGATCTGGGTCGCTTTCGCGGCGTTGTTCTCGGCGTTCTTCATCAGGCTCATCTGGGTTTCGAACTGGCGCGCCAGGCTGATCATGGTGACCATCGAATCGACCGGGCTGACGTTGCTGCCCTCGAGCACGCCGGTGCTGAGCTTGACGGCCGCGTCCGGCGCGGCGGCGCTGCCATCCTGCAGGCGGAACAGGCCGTCGGCGCCGCGCACCAGTTGCTGCTCGGGCGGGTTGACCAGCTTGATGCGTCCGAGCACGGTCGACGGGCCGGGCGCGTTGTCGGTGCTGATGGTGCCGACCGTGCCGTCCGAGGCGATCGCCACCCGCACCTGGGGCGGCACCGCGATCGGGCCGGTGTCGCCCAGGACCAGCTGGCCGGCCGCCGTCTGCAGCTGGCCGAGCTGGTTGATCTGCAGGCCGCCGTTGCGGGTGTAGGCCTCCGAGCCGTCGGAGGCCTGTACCACCAGCCAGCCGCGGTTTTGCACCGCCACGTCGAGCTCGCGCCCGGTCTGCTGCATCGGCCCCTGGCCGAAATCGGCGCCGGCGGTCGAATCGACCACGAAGGCGCGCGTCGGCAGGCCCTCCGACACCACCGGCACCGCGCGGAAGGTGTCGATCTGGGCCCGGAAGCCGGTGCTGTTGGCGTTGGCCAGGTTGTTGGCGGTGGTGGCCTGGCGCTCGAGGATGTGGCGCGCGCCGGTCATCGCGGTGTAGACAAGTTTGTCCATCTGGACTTCCCCTTAATGGATCGGCGCGCCGTTGATCGGCGCCGTCGGCGGCGCGGTCATCAACGCAGGTTGACCAGGGTTTGCATCACCGAGTCCTGGGTCTTGATGGTCTGCGCGTTGGCCTGGTAGGCGCGCTGCGCGGTGATCATGTTGACCAGCTCGGCCGTCAGGTCGACGTTCGAGACCTCCACCGCCGACGAGCGCAGCAGGCCGAACTTGCCGGTGTTGGGCTCGCCCACCAGCGGCACGCCCGAGGCCGAGGTCTCGCGCCAGGCGTTGTTGCCGAGCGGGTCGAGGCCGTTCGGGTTGGCGAAGTCGGCCAGCACGATCTGCGCCAGCGGCCGGGTGCGCCCGTTGCTGTACTGGCCGATGATGATGCCGTCGGCGCCGGCGGCGAAGGTGGTCAGGGCGCCGCCCGAATAGCCGTCCTGCACCGTCTTCTTCTCGGCGGTGTCGTCGAAGATCTGGGTCGAGCCGGTCAGGTCGAACTCGATCGTCAGCGGCTTGACGGCGCCGGTGTCGGGGAACAGCGGCAGGTCGAAGCTGAACGGCAGCGTCTGCAGGATGCCGGCGGCCTGGGTCGGATCCTGCTGCAGCAGCATGTTGGTCTTGTCGAGCGCGCCGGTGGTGGTGAACAGCAAGGTGCCCTGGGCGATCGCCGGCACCTTGACGGCGGCGCCGATGGTGGCGTCGATCTGGTCCGGCGTCATGCTGCCCAGTTCGGCCTGCCGGCCGGCCGGGAAGTAGGCGTCGTTGATGTTTTGAATCTGCGCCGCGGTGGCGCTGGCGGCCACGGCGCCGGCCTCCATGACGGCGCCGGCGGCGGCCGCGTAGGCTTGCGCGGCGGTGATCACGCCGGCCGGATCGGGCGGTTGCAGGTTGACCGCGGTCTGGAAGGCGGCGCGCGCGGCGATCGTGCTCGGGTCGGTCTGCACCAGCGCCGCCACATTGGCGCTGGCCAGCTCCATGCCGTCGGCGGCGACGTAGACGTCCCAGGTGTTGGTGCCGGTCTTGACGTAGAACGAGGACATCGTGTGCGGATTGCCGAGCGTGTCGAACACCTGGGTCGGGATCTGCCGGTTGTAGGAGGTGGTGTCGTCGGCGTCGAACGGGGTCGTTTCCGGCTGCTGGCTGTGCGAGTTCAGGTTCACCTGGGTCTTCACGCTGGTCGTTTCCTGCGGCATCATGTCGCCCGGATTGATCATGATCGGCTCCGGCGCGCCGGCCAGGATCTTGCCGTTGGTGTCGGCGTTGTAGCCGGTCAACTTGGCCAGCTGGGCGTTGACCATGAAGCCGTTCTTATCGAGCTGGAACTGGCCGTTGCGCGAATACTGGATCGCGCCGTTGACCTCGGTGCGGAAGAAGCCGGCGCCGTTGATGGCGATGTCGAGCGGATTGGAAGAGGTTTCGATGTTGCCCTGGGAAAACTGCTGGGCGATCGCGGCGACGGTCACGCCGATGCCGGCCACCGCGCCGCCCACGCCGTTGAGCGAACGGGCGTAGATGTCGGAGAACTGGACCTGCGACTGCTTGAAGCCGACCGTGCCGGAGTTGGCGATGTTGTTGCCGATGACGTCGAGGGATTTGGCCGCGCCGGCCAGGCCGCTAAGCCCTTGTTGGAAAGACATGAGGTTCTCCTGAAAATGGTGTGCTGCTGGTGGGTGCGGCTTACAGAATTTGTTTGACGTCGGCCATCGTCAAGGAGCCGAGCGGCGGCACGTTGAGCTTGACGCCGTCGGCCCCGGTCGAGACGCTGGCGACCATGCCGAAGGCGAGCCCGTTGGCGTCCTTGAGCGCCTCGCCGTTGCGCGTGGCGACCACCTTGAAGGTGTAGTTGCCGTCGGCGGCCTGGGCCGGCGTCTCGACCGTGTCGAGCGGGTTGCTGTCGGCGATCTTGCCGTCCCAGCCGAGCGGCTTGACGCCGGCCGGCAGCGCACCCAGGTCGAGCGTCTCGACCAGCTTGTTGTATTCGTCGTAAATCTCGACCTTCACATTGTCGGCGGCCGAGCCGAGCTCGACGCCGAAGACCGAGGCCGCGTCGCTCAGCTCCAGCTTGGTGCCCGGCGTCAGCACGCCGTGCTTGATCAGGTTGGCCGCCTGCATCGACTCGGACTGCTGGTAGCTGCCCTTCAAGGCGGCGAGCGTGTCGTTCAACTTGTTGATCCCGGTGACGGTCGACATCTGCGCCAGCTGGCTGGTGAGCTGGGCGTTGTCGAGCGGGTTCATCGGGTCCTGGTTCTTCAGTTGCGTCACCAAGAGGTTGAGGAACTTGTCGGTGTCGGCCTGCACGGTGTCGGTGCTGGCGGCCTTCTTCTTCGGATTGACCGCGGCCATCAGGTCGCTGCCGATCTCGGTGCTTGCAATAGTGGTCATGGTATCTCGCGATTAAGGATCATTGGCCCAGCGTGAGGGTCTTGAGCAACAAGGTCTTGGCCGCGTTCATGGTCTCGACGTTGGTCTGGTAGGAGCGCGAGGCCGACAGCATGTTGACCATCTCGTCGACCACGTTCACGTTCGGCATCGCCACATAGCCCTTGTCGTCGGCCAGCGGATGCTTCGGGTCGTACACCATCTTCAACGGCGACGGATCCTCGACCACCTGCTTGACGCGCACGGCGGTGGCGCCGTTGGCGCTCGGGACCGCCTCGAACACGACCTGCTTGGCGCGGTAGGCCTCGCCGCTCGCGCTGGTGGCGCTGTCGGCGTTGGCGAGGTTGGAGGCGACCGTGTTGAGGCGCTGCGCCTGGGCGCTCATGGCCGAGCCGGAGACGTTGAAAATATTAAAGAGGGACATGCTTATTGCGCTCCTTGGATGGCCGCCAGCATGGCCTTGATTTGGTGGTTGATCATGGTGATCCCGGCTTCGTAGCGGATCGCGTTGTCGGCGAACTGGTTGCGCTCGACGTCCATGTCGACCGTGTTGCCGTCGACGCTGCCCTGCTGTACCGTGCGGTACTTCAAGGCGCTGCCGTCGGGCAGCATGTCGGGGTTGTTTTGCCCGGCGCCCGTGATATGGGCACTTGATGTGGCGCGCATGACGCCCGCCGGGGCGCCGGTGGGGCGGTTAAGCGCGCCTTGCAGGGCACTGGCGAAGTCGATATCCCTGGCCTTGTAATTGGGCGTATCGGCATTGGCGATGTTGGACGCCAGCAGTTGCTGACGCTGTGAGCGCAGGCTCAGCGCCGCTTCGTTAAAGCGCAGGTAATCGTCCAGTTTCCCTATCATCTCAAGCTCCAGGTCTATCGACCGGTCCCGGTTTGGGCCAGCCAATGAGTTACGACAGCCCCGATGATACGGCCCGTTGGCGCGCGCCAATTGCGCGAAAAGCCGTTGGAACCGGCTGCTATTCGATGCTTAAGCCCGCCCTTGCGCGACTATGATGGATACATTCCAGGAGCCTCAACGATGAAATTCACGCGCCAGCTGTTCTTTGCATTTCTCCTCATTTCCCAGCAGGCCCAGGCCCAGGCGCCGGTCCAACATCAGGATCGGGCCGCGCTGCGCGCTGCAGTCGAGCAATTCCTGCGCCTCCAGAGCGCCGGCTTGCCAGGCCAGGTGACCGTGACGGTCGGCGCGATCGATCCGCGCCTGAACCTGGCCGCCTGCGCTGCGCCGCAACTGTTCCTGTCGCCGGGCGCGCGCGCCTGGGGCAACACCACGGTCGGGGTGCGCTGCACGGCACCGGCCGCATGGAGCATCTATATCCAAGCAAAGGTGGCGGTGCTGGCCGACTATGTCGCGAGCGCCGTGCCGCTGGCGCAGGGTCAGCCGATTCAGGCGTCGCAATTGCTCACCATGAAGGGCGACATCACCGCCCTGCCCCCAGGCATCGTGACCGACATGGCGCAAGCGGTCGGGCGCAGCCTGAGCGTTTCCTTGCCGTCGGGCATGCCGTTGCGGCTCGATGGCTTGCGCGCCGAGCGTGTGGTGCAGCAGGGTCAGCTGGTGCGCGTGGTGTCCTCCGGTGCCGGCTTTCGCGTCTCGGCCGAAGCGCGCGCGATCGGCAATGCCAGCGAAGGCCAGGTGGTGCAGGTGCGCACCCTTGGCGGGCAACAGATTAGCGGCGTGGCGAGGGCGGGAGGCCTGGTCGAAGTGGCGTATTGAGCGCGGGTGGGTATAATCTTCCGGATAATTCCAACGATATGCGCTAAAGTTAATCGGTGCGCGACCGTTATATACGCATATCCCGGAGTTTACCGCTCCGAGCCAACGAGGATGATGCCGTGAAAATTACCGATACGATCAAGACCAATCCAGGCTTGCCTGCGGCCTCTGCGCCAGCCACGAGTGCGCGCAGTGCCGAAAAAGCCAGCACGACGCCAAGCTCGTCCGACAATGTTCGCCTCTCGGTCCAAGGCCAGGCCTTGGCCAGCGCCGTGGGCGGGGGCAGCGTGTTCGATACCAAGAAGGTCGAGCGCATCAAGCTGGCCATCGCCGACGGCCAGTTCCAGGTCAACTCAGAAAAAGTGGCAGACGGTCTACTGGAAACAGTCCGGGACTTGCTGCACTCACGCAAAAGGTAGCTACCATGCAATCCGTAACCCCGTTGACTTGCCTGCGCGAAGAACAGAAAGCGCTGGTTTCACTGCTGGCGTTGATCAAGCTGGAACAGCAGCACCTGGTCACGGCGCAGATCGACGGATTGCCGGCAGTGACCGCGCAAAAATCGGAGCTGGTCCATCAATTGGGCCAATTGGCAAACCAGCGCCACAGCGCGTTGGAAGCGTCCGGATGTGCGCGCCAGGAATCGGGCATGGAAGCCTGGCTGGCCAGCAGCGGCGACAGCGGTGGCTACGCGCTGTGGCAGGAAGTTCTCGGCCTGACACGCGAAGCGAAAGAACTGAACCGCGTCAACGGCATCCTGATCAACAAGCACATGAGCAATAACCAAAGCGCCCTGCACGCGCTGCGGCGCCCGACTCAAGGCAGCAGCACACTCTACGGCCCGAGCGGGCAGGCAACGAACTCCCCTGCAAGCCGGCGTTTCGTGATTGGCTGACACCTCACTAAAATTTTATTTCAAATTACTTATATATTTGAAATATTATTTCAGATCGCACGTCACCCCATCCCCCACCATGCAGCGCCCGATTCAACAGGCTCGGCTGACCCGCCAGGCGCGTGCCTCAGGTTGACCCTAGACTCTTTGCGTCGCTTCGAGCTGGATCGCGATGGCCAATGGCGCATCCATCGTTGACACATGGAACGTGAACCATTCCGGCAACAATGCAATGACATCGCGCGCCGCTGCAATAT
>JACMLV010000244.1 GCA_014379395.1 Burkholderiaceae bacterium | reverse complement strand
TCGGCTGCAAAAATACCTGGACGGTCCATATTTCGCCGTCTTCTCGGCCAATAGCTCGCTATTGGCACTGCGAAACCGTCAAAATCTGGCCTCGCCCAGCTATTTTTTCGCTTCGACTCCCTAAGTCCGACAGCCTCCTAGCCCCGCCCAGCTATTTTTTTTCGCTTCGCCTCCCTATTTCAGCCGGCCGCCTATGCGGCGCCGAGCGCGGCCATTTCGCGCGCCAGATTGACGCCGGACTGCTCGCTGTACTGCTCGGCGAAAAAAGCGTCGCCGTACAACCCGCCGGCCTGAAGCTTGGCCTGCAAACGGCCGAGCGCCTGCAAGCGCTGGGTTCTGAAATCGGCGTCCGGCAACTGCGCATACTCCCGCCGGATCGCGCCCGCATAAGCCTGATAGATGTCGTCGTCCTGGCCGAGGATCGCCAGATCGACGCTCAGCATCGCCTCCTTCAGACGGTGTTCGATGGCCGGCCCCTGGAAATGGTCGGTCACGCGGATCAGCGCGGCCACGTCCGCTACGTCGTCGGAATCGGCCGCATCGAGTCCGCTATCGAGCCACAGCCGCGCGCTGGCCTCCTCGTTCGACAGCGCGCCGGCCTGGTCATGTTCGTGCTCGTGCAGCGCGTCATGGAACCAGAACGCCTTTTTCAGCAAGTCGGCGTCAAACGGCGCGGCGTCCGTGTTGGCGGCCCAGGCGCGGATCTCCGACAGGCCGTGCACCAGGTGGTCGAGGTTGTGATAGTGGCGCCCCGGCCCGCCGTAGGCGTCCACGCCGATCAGCAGTTCGAACCATTGTCCGGCCAGCGCGACCTGCCGCGGCTCGGTGTCCGGGCGCAGCCACAGCGCGTCCCACTCCTTGCGCAGCCAACCCAGTATCCAGGCGTGATAGGCCGGCGGCGGCACGAATTTCTTCATGGTCCAGTTCCAACCGACCGGCCCCTCGAGCGCCTTGATGAAGCTCGAGCTGACCGAACCCAGGTCGCGCGGCGGCATCACGAAGATCGTCTTGGCGCCGGCCAGCACGTCGACGTTGGTTTGCTGGATCAGGTTCTCGTAATCGAAGTCGGCGGTGGTGCGGATGCCACGGATCAGGTAGTCGACGCCGTGCCGTTTCGCCGCGCGCGCCGTGTAGTCGGCCTTGACGATGACGACCTCGACGTTGTGCCAGCCGCGCTCGTGCGCGCTTTGCAAGACGATGCGGCGGCGCTCCTCGGCCGAGAAGCGCGGCTGCTTGACCGGATTTTCCGACAGGAACACGACCACCTCGTCGGCCATCGAGCGCGCCTCGTCCATCACCCACATGTGGCCGTTGGTGATGGGGTCGAGCGTGCCTGAAAATCCGATCTTCTTCATATCCCGCCCCGCAATTGTCTAATTGCGGAGGAAGATATAGCGCCGGGCCGCGCGCGTCAATTGCCGTCGATTGCCAACGGTGTCGCGGCCGGCGCCGGGCGGCGCCGTCAAGCCCGCGTCAGGCGGCCTTGCCCAGCGGGACGACGAGCTGCTCCACCACGATCTCGAAGCCGTCTTTTTCCTTGCGGACCTCGATCAGCGTGGCGTCGGCGTGCGCGTCGCTGCGGCCGGCGGTCGGGGCCTCCCCCACCGAGCCGACGTTGATGATCCGCACGCCGGAGACGGTGCGGTCGAAGGGGACGTGCGAGCCCCCGCAGATCACCAGATCGGCGGGATCGTCGCC
>JACMLV010000243.1 GCA_014379395.1 Burkholderiaceae bacterium | reverse complement strand
GCCGGCGGGCCGGGACGGCCCTGTTTTCCACCCGAAAAATAACCCGGGAGTAACTTATTCTGGTTTAAAATAGTCCTCCAAGCATAAACGGCGGCAGCACGCATGCCGCTTCGGAAGGATCGGTCGAATCACACCCATGAAAAATTCTCGTGAGCGGAGCCAGCAAAACCTGCTTCAAACGTTATCCGCCTCCATAAAGACCGGTCCGCTGATGCGAACGGCCGAACTGGCCAGCACGCTTGCCGGCCAGGGCCTGCTGCCCGTGGTCGAGGTGTTTTCCGTCAGCCAACAATTAATCGACGCTCAACTGACCGAGCAAGCCATTGCGCTATACCGCCTGTGGCTCGAACACGCGCGCTCCCCGGGGGCCCATGCCGTGCTGTTCAATCTCGGCGTCGCGCTGTCGAGCATGCAGGACGATGCCGGCGCGGAAGATGCCTACCGCCGCGCCATCGTGCTCCACCCCGCCTTCGTCGAAGCGCACCTTAATCTGGCGACCCTGCTCGAACGCAAGGGCGATGCCCCCGGCGCGATCGCGCTGTTGAATTTTGTCACCGGTCTGACCAACCCTGCCGTCGCCGCCGAGCGCGACTTCCATCTGCAAGCCCTCAACAACATAGGACGCCTGCTCGAGATCAAGAAGCTGTTTCCCGAGGCGGAGGCGATGCTCACCAAGAGCCTGCTGATCGAGCCCAAGCAGCCCAAGGTCCTGACCCACGTGATTCATTTGCGCCAGAAGCAATGCAGTTGGCCAATCTATGCGCCCATCGATGGCGTCAGCCGGCAAGAGATGATCGAAGCGACCTCGGCCCTGGCGATGCTGAGCGCGTCGGACGAGCCGCGCGACCATCTCGACGCGGCGCGCCGCTTCGTGGCGGAGAAGGTCTTGCCGCCGACCGAACCGTTGGCGCCGCCCAACGGCTATCGGCATGACAAATTGCGCATCGGCTATCTTTCGTCCGACTTGCAGTCGCACGCGGTGGCGATCCTGACCGCCGAGCTCTACGAATTGCATGACCGCGGCCGGGTCGAAGTCTATGCGTTTTCCTGGAGCAGCGAGGACGGCACGCCGTTGCGCGCGCGGGTGGTCAAGGCGATGGACCATTACGTGCCGATCGCGGCGCTGAGCGACGAGCAGGCGGCGCGCTGCATTCGCTCCCATGAGATCGACATCCTGATCGATCTGCACGGCCTCACTCTGGGCACCCGGCCCGACATCCTGTCTTGGCGCCCGGCGCCGGTGCAGCTCACCTATCTGGGTTTCCCTGGCCCGACCGCCCTGCCGTGCATCGATTACGTGCTGGCCGATCCATTCGTGCTGCCCCCGGAGCTGGCCCCGTATTTCACCGAGCGCCCGCTGTACATGCCGCACTCGTTCCAGATCAACGACCGCCAGCGCCAGGTGAGCGCCCGTCCGAGCCGCGACAGCTGCGGTTTGCCGGCCGACGCCTTCGTTTTCTGCTCGTTCAACAACAACTTCAAATTCACCGAGGAAGTGTTCGCCTGCTGGATGCGGATCTTGCTGCGCGTGCCCAACAGCGTGCTGTGGCTGGTGTCCGACCACGAGGCGGTGCGCCAAAATCTGAGCGCCAGCGCGCAACGCCTGGGCGTCGACCCGGCGCGCCTGCTGTTCGCCGCGCGCGTGGCGCCGGCCGATTACCTGGCGCGCTACCAGGCGGCCGATCTGTTCCTCGACACCGCGCCGTTCAATGCCGGCACCACCGCCAGCGACGCGCTGTGGGCCGGCCTGCCGCTGCTCACCTGCGCCGGCAAGACGTTCTCGTCGCGCATGGCCGGCAGCCTGCTGCTGGCGGTCGATCTGCCCGAGCTGATCACTTATAACTTGGCCGACTACGAGGAGCAGGCCGTCAGCCTGGCCAACGCCCCCGAACGCATCGCCGCCCTCAAGCTCCAGCTGCAGGAGAACCGCCTGCGCTGCTCGCTGTTCGACAGCCCGCGCTTCGTGCGCGAGCTGGAGGATCTGCTCGTTTCCGTCGCCAAGACGCCGGACCCGAACGTGCGCGACAACGTCCTGGTGATCCTGAGCGAATCGGACCTCGCCGCCGCGCTCGCGGTCGCGCCGGAGCTCGATTACTACAAGACCTTTGTATTCGACGCCGGATTGGTCGACAAGGCGACCCAGGCCGGCTTGCGCAACATCGAGTTCATCCACTGGGACGGCTGCCCCGACTATTTTGCGCTGGACCAATCGTCCAATCAGCTCGTCTATGAGATCGAACGCGCGCTGACCGCCGCGGCCCGGGATTTGATGCCCGAAGTCAATTTGCTGTCATGGCAGCATTTGCATTTGTATTACATGGTCAAGTCGGCCCGCTGGTACCAAGGCATGTGGCACGACCTGGCGCATCGATTCGACAACACCCTGCCCTATATTTTCCTCAACGACAATCCGGCCCAGTTCTACTGGCCGTCGTTCATTCCATCGCTCATTTTGTTGGAGACGCTGATCAGCCGCGGCGTAGAGTTCAAGGGATTTTCGGCCGGCGGGCGCGGCGACCATCCCGGCTTCATCCCGCTGCTCGTGCGCGGCGGCGAGGCGCCGGCGGCGGCCGAAATCCTGACCCACCTGCCGACCTGCTTTTACGACGCGCAGTACTTCAACGACGAGCTCGACGCGGCCGGCAAGGACATCGTCAACCTCCAGGCCAAATACTGGGACATTCCGATCGAGCGCGCGGTCAACGTGCCGCTCGTCCAGCTCAGCGAGTGCGGCGACCATCTGCCGGCGGAACTGGCGCGGCAAATCGAGGACTGCGTCGAGCAACTGCGCCGGTTGCTGGGCGAGCTGCTGTTGCCGTATATCCGCACGGCGGACTACCGGGCGCGCCAAGCGCAGCATCTGGCCGACCTGTTCCGCGCGCAAATCTGGACCTACTTCCTGCTCGGCAGCTATTTCGAGGGCGCGCGCCCCGTCAAAATGCTGCTCTCGGACCACGATACCGATTACCTCGGGCCGCTGGTGTCGTACGCCGCCAAGCACCATATCCCGGTGCTGATCCTGCCGCATTCGAAGGTCAGCCCGGATCTGTTCTTCAGCTACGACAACGCCACTTCGCTGATGCATCCGATGTGCGGCGAGACCATTCTCGACGCGGGCGGCAAGCGGGTCCGGCATTTCGACCTGGCCTATCCGGAGAGCATGGTTCACCAGACCGCGTTCCCGGCGCCGCTGCGACGCATCGGCCTGCTGCTCAACGCCATCACCACCTCGGGCGGGGTGTACAACACCCGCTACACGGTCTATATGGACGGCATCAAGCGGATCGTCGCGTGGTGCCGCGCCAACCAGGTCGAGTTGCTCATCCGCAGCAAGCCAAGCTATACGATGACGGCGCTGCTGCGCGAGCACACCGGCATCGGCGAGGCCGCCTTGCACGGCTGGATGGCGATGCCGATGAGCGAGTTCGCCGGCTTGTGCGAACTGTGCCTGATGTACGACGCGCCCACCTCCGGCGCCCTCGAATTCCTGAACGCGTCGATCCCGATCCTGAACCCGGTGCCGGAGGAGTTATCGAAAGTCGAGGCGCGGGTCTGCAATCCGCGCGTCGTTCCGCGCGCCTCGGTCGAGAAAACCCTGACCACGCTCGATTCGTTCGTCGCCGACGACATGAACCTGTTTTATTTCCGCAGCAGCCAGTTCCAGAACCACCTCCATTCCTATAAGGACGCGCATCCGTTGCGCGCCTTTATTTAACGGCAGATTCCGAGCAAGGGCATGACCATGAGCACACCATACAAGACCGAGCAGGAAGCCTTCTGGGCCGGGCAATTCGGCGCCGACTACATCGAGCGCAATCAGGGCGCCGAACTGCTGGCGTCGAACCTGGCGTTTTTCAACCAGGCCCTGCGCAGCGCGCGCCAGCCGACCGAGGTGATCGAATTCGGCGCCAACATCGGCATGAACCTGAAGGCGCTCAAACTGCTCTATCCGCGGCAGCGGCAGTCGGCGATCGAGATCAACGCCGCCGCCGCCGCCGAGCTGCGCGCCATGCTGCCGGCCGAGGACGTGCACCACATGTCGATCCTCGATTTCGTGCCGGCCCGCGCCTACGACCTCGTGCTGATCAAGGGCGTGCTGATCCACCTCAACCCCGACGTCTTGCCACAGGTGTACGACAAGCTGCACCAGGCCACCGGGCGCTACCTGATGGTGGCGGAATACTACAACCCGAGCCCGGTGGCGATCGCCTATCGCGGCCACAGCGACCGCTTGTTCAAGCGCGATTTCTGCGGCGAGCTGCTGGAGCGCCACCCCGACTTGCAACTGGTCGACTACGGTTTCGCCTACCGGCGCGACCCGAACTTCCCGCAAGACGACATCACCTGGTTCCTCATGGAAAAACGGGGCTGACATGAAGCTGACCTATTGCAAGAAGTGCGTGATGCCCGACACCAAGCCGGACCTGTTGCTCGACGCGGAAGGCGTGTGCAACGCCTGCCGCAGTTACGAGCAGCGCAAGGAGATCGACTGGGACGCGCGCGCCAGGGAATTGCCCGGGGTGCTGGAAAAATACCGCCGGCGCGACGGCAGCAACTGGGATTGCATCGTGCCCGTCAGCGGCGGCAAGGACAGCACCTACCAGGTGGTGCGCATGCTGCAGCTCGGACTCAATCCCTTGTGCGTCACCTCGACCACCTGCGACCAGTCCGACTTAGGCACCCGCAACATCGAAAACCTCAAGCGCCTCGGCGTCGACCATGTCCAGATGTCGCCCAATCCGCTGGTGCGCGCCAAGCTCAACCGTATCGGACTGGAACAGGTCGGCGACATTTCCTGGCCCGAGCACGTGGGCATCTTCACGATCCCGGTGCGGGCCGCGGTGCAGTTCAACGTGCCGCTCATCATCTGGGGCGAAAATTCCCAAAACGAGTACGGCGGCCCGGCCAGCGCGGCGGACAACAATGTGCTGAACCGGCGCTGGCTGGAAGAGTTCGGCGGCCTGCTCGGCTTGCGCGTGTCCGACCTGATCGGCATGGACGGCATCGAGGCGCGCCACTTGATCTCCTACACCTACCCGAGCGACGCCGAGCTGGCGCGGATTGGCGTGACCGGCCTGTTCCTCGGCTATTACCTGCCATGGGACGGCCTGGCCAACACCCTGATCGCCCAGGCCAACGGCTTTATCAGCTCGCCAACCACGGTCAGCGGCTCGATGGTCAATTACGAAAACCTGGACAACCACCACACCGGCATCCACGATTATTTCAAGTTCCTCAAGTTCGGCTTCGGCCGCGCCACCGACCTGGCCTGCCTGCACGTGCGGCGCGGGCGCATCACGCGCGCCGACGCGATCGACATCACGCGCCGCCTCGACGGCGCCTACCCGCATGAATACCTGGGCAAGCCGCTGGCGCAAATCCTCGATCCGCTCGGCCTGACCGTGGCCGAGTTCGACAAGATCTGCGACAACTTCACCAACAAGATGATCTTCAAGAAAGACAAGGCCGGCAAGCTGCTACGCGACCGCCACGGCAACCTGCAAAAGCTCAATTACGATAACGCATGAACGTCGTCATCGTCGATTACGGCATGGGCAACCTGGGTTCGGTGCGCCGGGCCCTGGAGCAATTGGGCGCCGAGCCCGAAATCGCCACCGACCCGGCCAGGCTGGAACAGGCCGAGCGCATCATCCTGCCCGGCGTCGGCAGTTTTGCCGACGGCATGGCCCATCTAGACGAGCACGGCTGGAGCGCGGCGCTGCGGGCCCGCGCGCAACGCGGCACGCCGCTGCTCGGCATCTGCCTCGGCATGCAGCTGCTGGCCACGCACGGCACCGAGCGCGGCCAGCACGCCGGCCTGGGCCTCATTCCCGGGCGCGTCACGCGGCTTGACCTGATGGGCTGCCAGGCGCGCATTCCGCACGTCGGCTGGAACGACATCAAGGTCACCGCAGCGGCGGACAACGCCGCCGGCCGGCTGTTCGAGGGCATCGCCGACGGCACCGATTTTTATTTCGTGCACAGCTTCGCGTTCGAGGCCGAGCGCCCGGGCGACGTGCTGGCCAGCGTCGACTACGGCATCGAGGTGGCGGCCGCGGTCGGCCGCGGCCACATCGCCGGCACCCAGTTCCACCCTGAAAAGAGCTCGAAGGCGGGCTTTCGGATATTGAAAAATTTCCTCGAGGCCGAAGCATGTTGAAAGTACGCGTGATTCCAACCCTGTTGTGGAAAAACTTCGGCTTGGTGAAGGGCCGCGGCTTCGACAGCTGGCGCCGGGTCGGTCCGGTGACCCCGGCGATCAAGGTCTACAACACGCGGGAAGTCGACGAACTGGTCCTGCTCGACATCACCGCCACCGGCCTGGGCGGCGAGCCGAACTACGAATCGATCGAAGATTTTTCCGGCGACTGCTTCGTGCCGCTCACGATCGGCGGCGGCATCACCGACATCGTCCAAATCCAGCGCCTGCTGCGCGTCGGCGCCGACAAGGTCAGCATCAACAGCGCCGCCTACGCCGACCCCGGCATCATCGATCAGGCCGCCAACCGCTTCGGCTCCCAGTGCGTCGTCGCCAGCATCGACGCGCGCCGCCAGGACGACGGCAGCTACCGCTGTTTTTCCCATTGCGGCACGGTCGCCACCGACAAGCGGCCGGCCGACTGGGCGCGCGAGCTGATGCAGCGCGGCGCCGGCGAAATCCTGATCACCTCGATCGACCTGGACGGCACCATGCAGGGCTACGACCTGGCGCTGATCGAGCAGGTGGCGCGCGCGGTGAGCCTGCCGGTCATCGCTTCGGGCGGCGCCGGCAATTACGAACACATGCGGCAAGCCGTGCAGGAGGGCGGCGCCAGCGCCGTGGCGGCCGCCAGCATCTTCACCTTCACCGAACAGACCCCCGCCGAGGCCAAGCAATACCTGGCGGCGGCCGGCATCCCGACGCGCGCCCGCTATGCGCCGGCGCCGACCTGAGCCGTGACGCGCCTGGTCCTGCGCGCCGACGCCTCGAGCACGATCGGCAACGGCCATGTGATGCGCTGCCTGACGCTGGCAACCGTCCTGCGCGAGCGCGGCGCGCACGTCACCTTCGTCTGCCGGCTGCTGCCGGGCCACCTGTGCGATCTGTTGGAGCAGCGCGGCTTCGGCGTGCGGCGCCTGCCCGCCGCGCCCTTCGATTGGCGGGAGGACGCGACCCGGACCCTGGCCGCCGCACATCGCGCGTATGCGCAGGCCGCCGGGCTGTTTGCGCAGAATCGGTTCGCGGACGCGGGTCCGAAGCTGGTCTCCGCGCAAGCATTGCTGGCCTCGGCGCACAGCCCGTTCGCGCATCGCGTGAGCGCGG
>JACMLV010000242.1 GCA_014379395.1 Burkholderiaceae bacterium | reverse complement strand
TCGACATCGTTGCCGATGACGTCGTCCGCGGCCGGGTTGATCGAGGCATTGGCATCGTTGCAGTCGTTCTTGTTGGTGACGTAACCGGCCGGGCGCGCCACCACGGTGACGTCGAAGATCGAGCCATGGCCGACCGCGCTGCGCACGCTGATCGTGCCGCCCATCTTCTCGGCCAGCTGGCGCACCAGGTGCAGGCCGAGGCCGGTGCCGCCGTACTTGCGCGCGATCGCGCTGTCGGCCTGGGCGAACGGCTGGAACAGCGCGTCGATCTGTTGCTGCGACATGCCGATGCCGGTGTCGCTGACGCCGCAGCGCAGCAGGCCGCCGGCCACGCCGTAGCCGAGCCGCAGGCGCACGTCGCCCAGCTCGGTGAACTTGATCGCGTTGCCGCACAGGTTGAACAGGATCTGCTTCCAGCGGGTCGGATCGCCCACCACCTGGGCCGGCATCGGATAGTCGATCTCGATGTGGAAGTCGATGCCCTTGCTGCGCGCCTGGGCCGCCATCATCGAGTCGATCTCGGCGAGCAGCTCGATCGGCGAAAAGGCGACCTGCTCGAACAGCAGGCGGCCCGCCTCGACCTTGGAGATGTCGAGGATGTCGTTGATGATGCTGAGCAGGTGGCGCCCGTTCCTGAGGATGATCTGGCCGGCGTCGTGGTAGACCGCCGGCTCGGTGGACGAGTCGAGCACCTCGGCAAAGCCGATGATCGAGGTCAGCGGGGTGCGGATCTCGTGGCTCATCATGGCCAGGAACTCCGACTTGGCCAGGCTGGCCGCCTCGGCCTCGGTCTTGAGTTGCTCGGTGACCTCCATGTCGAGCTCGCGCCGCTTGAGCGACTTGACCAGCATCGCCAGCGCGATGACGATGGCGCCGATGCTGCAGCCGGCCACGATCAGGATGATCCAGGCGAAGCGGTGCCACTGGGCCAGGAACAAGTCCTCGGTCACGGTGATATTGATGATCAAGGGGTATTTGTCGATCAGCCGCGGCGCCCCCATCCGGTAGATCGACTCGCCGCGCTGGGCGAAGCGCGGCCCCGAGGTGACCAGCACGTCGGCGCTCTTGTTCATTTCCTCGATCACGGTGTAGGACGAGCCGGTGCGGTTGACCTCGCCCATCAGCTCGGGCGCCAGCGGCCAGCGCGCCAGCACCGTGAAATCGCGCCGGTACAGGGTGATGGCGGCGCCCTCGCCCAGATTGATTTTCTTGTAGAAGTCGCTCAGGAAGGTGCTCGAGAAGCCGACCAGCGCCAGGCCGATGAACTCGCCGTGCGGGCCGCTCAGGCGCCGGCTCAGGTAAAACGTCCACTCGCCGTCGCCCTTGTTGCGCACCGGTTTGCTGATGAACACGCCCAGGTTCGGAAAGCTCAGGTGCTCCTTGAAATAATCGCGGTCGGCCAGGTTGATCTCCGGGGCCGGATAGGCGCGCGTGAAATTGATCAAGTCGCCGTTCTGGGCGACGATGGAGGCGACGCCGACCTGCGGCACGGCGCGCTTTTTATCCTGCATGCTGTCGTGGACGTCGCGCGTGGCCATCTTGGCGCGCAGCTCGGCGGCGCTGTGGACGTTGGCCTTTTGCACCGCCTCGACGATGCTGTCGAGGATCAGGTAGGCCGAGGTGACCTCCTGCGAGGTTTGCTCGGCCACCACCAGCGACAGGTTGCCCAGCTGATGGGTCCATTCCTCGATCGCCTGCTCGCGCGCGACCCAGATCGAAATGGCGCTCGAGAGCACGATGGCAAACACCAAGAAGGCGCCGACGAGGATCGCGAAATGGCTGGAGCGAATCTTGTGGCGCATGCAATGTTCTAATGGGGACGAAGTGCCATCAAGATATCACATGCCGGGTGGTAATAGGAAGCAAAGCGCCCCTTGACGAGGCGGCGGAAGCGCTGCGGCGCGCCCCGCGGCGCCGAAAAACGCGCCATGCCCGGCCGCCCGGAAAATACAGGATTGTCAAGCTTGCCATTGCCATTCCCGCAAGCGGGCGCGACCGCCAACGCGCCGGGCCGCGGCGCGCTTCAGGCCCGCGCCGGATGATCCATTTTGTCGTCGAACAGCACCAGCCCCCAGCCCAGCTGGCGCCGGATCTCCTCCGGCGACGGCGGCGGCCGCTTCTCATGCGAACGACGTTCCAGGTATTGCCGAATCACGTACTTGGACGGGTGGTTTGCCTGCGCCATGATGGCCTCCAGCGTGAACGAAGCTCCGAATTGGCCATCCGACATGCATCCGATGGCTCCCCGGCCGCCCACTTGACCGGTTCGCAACCATCCTATCGCCGCCCCGGTCACGCATCCGTTCGTTGCCACACACTCGGGCTAG
>JACMLV010000241.1 GCA_014379395.1 Burkholderiaceae bacterium | reverse complement strand
CATCTTGCCCGGTTGCAGGCGCCATTTCTGGATGATCTTCGATTCGGGAATCGGCAGCACGCCCGATTCGGACGCCATCACGACCAGGTCGTCGTCGGTGACGATATAACGAGCAGGCCGCAAACCGTTCCTGTCCAGGGTGCCGCCGATGTGGCGCCCGTCGGTGAAGGCCATCGCGGCCGGGCCGTCCCACGGCTCCATCATGGCGGCGTGGTATTCGTAGAAGGCGCGGCGGTTGTCGTCCATCGTGGTGTGGTTTTCCCAGGCTTCCGGGATCATCATCATCATCGCCTGGGCGATCGGGTAGCCGGCCATGAGCAGCAGTTCGAGCGCGTTGTCGAAGCAGGCGGTGTCGGACTGGCCTTCATAGATCAGCGGGAACAGCTTTTGCAGGTCTTCGCCCAGCACGGCGGACTTCATCACGCCTTCGCGCGCGCGCATCCAGTTGAAGTTGCCCTTGACGGTGTTGATCTCGCCGTTGTGGGCGATCAGGCGGTACGGGTGGGCCAGCGGCCATTCCGGGAAGGTGTTGGTCGAGAAACGCTGGTGCACCAGCGCCAGCGCCGAGATGCAGCGCGGATCCTGCAGGTCTTTGTAGTAGACGCCGACCTGGTCGGCCAGCAGCAGGCCCTTGTAGACGATGGTGCGGGCCGACATCGACGGCACGAAGAATTCCTTGCCGTGCAGCAGTTGCAGGGCCTGGATCGCGTGGCCCGACGATTTGCGGATCACGTACAGTTTGCGCTCGAGCGCGTCGGTCACCATGATGTCCGGGCCGCGGCCGATGAAGATCTGGCGGATCAAGGGTTCCTTGGCGCGCACGGTCGGCGACATCGGCATGGCCGCGTCGATCGGCACGTTGCGCCAGCCCAGCACGACCTGGCCTTCGATGCGCACGGCGCGCTCGATTTCCTGTTCGCAGGCGATGCGCGAGGCGTTTTCCTTCGGCAGGAAGACCATGCCGACGCCGTATTCGCCCGGAGGCGGCAGTTCGACGCCCTGGCTGGCCATCTCGTCGCGGTAGTACTGGTCCGGAATCTGGATCAGGATGCCGGCCCCGTCGCCCATCAAGGCGTCGGCGCCGACGGCGCCCCGGTGATCCAGATTCTTCAGGATCAGCAAGCCTTGTTCGACTATCGAGTGGGTTTTGTTGCCCTTGATGTGGGCGACGAAGCCGACGCCGCAGGCGTCGTGCTCATTGGATGGATCGTACAAACCTTGGGCAATCATGCGTTTCTCCACTACTTTTTGGTCGAATCGTAAGAGTAGTGCAACGCACCAAAAACATCAATCAAAACAAATAGGGTCGGAGTCGAATTAAATTTCATTCGGCCCATTCGAAAATTAAATGGGGACAGAGTCAAGCGGGGAAAAGTGGGGGCGGCGCGCTGAACCGGTGTGACGCGGGTGCGGATTGCGCAATATCAAGAAACGGGTTTGTCGGGCTCGGTTTTGAAGGGACGGCCGCGCTTGGCCGGCAGCACTTGCCGTTTCAGGCGCAGTTGCAAGTCCCGCTTGAAGTGCTCGGAGGCCAGCGGCCAGCCTTTTTGCACGGCGCGCTCGAGCGTGGCCAGCTCGGCGCCGCTCAAGCCCTGCTCGGCCAGCGCCAGATAGGCCGCCTCGCGCTCGAACGGGGTGTTGCCCAGCGCCCAGTAGAGCGGATGGTCGGTGATGGCCGGGTCGGCGCGCAGCCCGGCGTGGTGGCCGTAACTGGACCAGAAGTAGTCGAGCGGCGCCTCGGCCAGGCCGGCGCGCACCGGCGCGAGCTCGACGTAGCGGCTGCACAGCAGGAAGAAATCGTCCGGGTCGAGCACCGAGGTCTTGTAGCGCCCCTGCCACAGGCTGCCGCTGCGCTGGTATTTGCGGTTGAAGTAGGGCACGTAGTGGCGCCCGATCCATTGCATCATCTGGCCCAGCGCCAGCTCGTCGGGCGGCGACACCAAGAGGTGCAGGCGCTCGGGCAGCAGCGCGTAGGCGTGCAGCGCGACCTTGAATTGGCGCGCGCCGGCGCGCAGCCAGCCGAGGAAGGCGTCGTAGTCGGCCGCGTCCTGGAACACCGGCTGGTCGTTGTTGCCGCGCTGGATGACGTGGTGCGGCTGGGCGGGAAGGATGAGGCGGGGCAGACGCGCCATAGTCGGACGGGATAGGAAGATAGGAAGATAGGAGCGCAGATTCTACGCACATCCGCGGCGCGAAGCCGGCGCGGCCCGTTTTTTTTCGGGCCGCGGCGGGAACGGCGTCAGGCCAGCGTGAAGCTGCTCGACAGGCTGTAGCCCTCGCCGTAGGCGGTGCGCAGCGGCAAGTCGATGCCGAGCCCGCTGCGCGCCTTCTTGCGCAGGCGGTACACCAGCATGTCGACCCGCCGTCCGGCCTCGGCGTCGTCGCCGCCGATGCCGGCCACGATCACCTCGCGCGGCACCGGACGGGTGCTCGTCGAGAGCAGGTGCAGCAGATTGCACTCCTTTTCCGTCAGCCCGATGCACACGCCCATCAGTTCGAGCTGGCGCTCGTGCATCTTCAGGGTCCACTTCTCCGGCGCCGGCACGGCGCCCTGCGGGCCGATGCGGCGCCCCAGCGCCTCGATGTGGGCGGCCAGCTCGGGGAATTTGATCGGCTTGGTCAGATAATGGTCGGCGCCCAGGCGCAGGCCCATGATGCGGCTGTCGAAGGCGACGCGCCCGGTCAGCACCAGCAGGCCGATGCGCGGATACAGCTGGCGCATGCGCGGAATCACGGCGAAGCCGTCCTCGTCGGGCAGGCCCAGGTCGAGCACGACCACGCCGAAATTGCCCTGGCTCAGGGCCGCCCACATGTCGACCGCGCAAGCGACGACGTGCACCTCGTGGCCGATTTCGAGCAGGAACTCGGCCATGTCTTCTGCATAATCCAGATTGTCTTCGACGATAAGTATTTTCGTCATTGCAACGCCCGTTCTCCTAAAAAAAGCGCAAGGCGGCCGGTACGGCTGAGCTTACTCGAGGGAATTATTACCCTTGCCACCGTTGTGCGCAAGGCTTTTCCCGGCCGGCGCCGGGAGCGGCAGCCAGATGCGGAAGGCGGCGCCGCCGCCTTCGCGGTGAAAAACAGTCAGCGCGCCGCCGTGCGCGTCGACCAGCGCGCGCGCCATGTACAGGCCGAGGCCCGAGCCCGGGTTCGGAAGACCACACGTCTG
>JACMLV010000240.1 GCA_014379395.1 Burkholderiaceae bacterium | reverse complement strand
GGTGCTACAAGTCAATGCCTGATGACCATAGCAAATCGGTCCCACCCCTTCCCATCCCGAACAGGACCGTGAAACGATTTTGCGCCGATGATAGTGCTGCAACCAGTGTGAAAGTAGGTTATCGTCAGGCTAGTTATATGAAAAAACCCGCGCGAGCCATTGAGCCGCGCGGGTTTTTTTTCGTCTCGAGATATGTCCCCCGAATTTTGTTTTCTTGACAGGCTAAGCCGTTTCTTCATAGACTGTAAATCTTCTTCTTTTGCACAAACAACATGACTGCTGTTTCCATCGAATCCGTTATCACCGCGCGTCTTATCGCCGCGGTGTCGACGCACGTCGCTGGCAATGGTAAATCTAAAAAACAGTCGCTCATCTGACCGGGGCGCGCTGTCCCGTCAGATGGGCTGACAGGACGGCGGGCGCAAAGGTCGAATCATCCCCCTCTGCTTATCTCTTCCTTGCATCTCGTTTGATGGCGACTTGACGGTCAATTCAAGGAGTCTGCAATGACATGCTTTACAGGTATATGGGTGCCGCTGGTCACCCCGTTTCACCATGGCGAGATCGATTTCCCCGCGCTGCAAACGATCGCCCGAAAAATGGCGCAGGCCGGCGTCGCCGGCTTGGTCGTTTGCGGCACCACGGGCGAGGCTGCCGCGCTCACCGAGCTCGAACAGCTCGCGGTATTGGAATCGGTATTGAAAGCGGCGCCTGGCTGTCCCGTTGTGATGGGCTTGGCCGGCAACAATCTGCGCGCGTCGCTTGGCATGCTCAAGCAATTGGAGGCGATGCCGATTGCCGGACTGTTGGTGCCGCCGCCTTATTACATCCGCCCGTCGCAGGCGGGCATTGTCGAATATTTTGAAACCCTGGCCGATGCCGCGCCGGCGCCCCTCATTCTTTATAACATTCCGTATCGTACCGGCGTCACCCTCGAGCGCCAGACCATCGACGCCCTCGCGCGGCACGAACGGGTGGTGGCGATCAAGGATTGCGGCGGCAGCGCCGCGCTGACAATGGACTTGATTCGGGATCCGCAGCTGAAGGTGCTGGCGGGAGAGGACGAGCAGATTTTCTCGACGCTGTGCCTGGGTGGAGCAGGGGCCATCGCGGCCTCGGCGCACATTCGCCCCGATTTATTTGTGCGGATGGCGCAACTGGCGCAATCGGGCCAATTGGATCAGGCGCGAAAAATATTCTATGACTTGCTGCCGATGATACGGCTGCTGTTCGCCGAGCCCAATCCGGCGCCGGTGAAGGAGGCACTGGCCTTGATGGGGCTGATGCGCAATGAACTGCGCAGCCCGATGAAAAGCGCCACGCCCGAATTGAGCGCGAGGCTCAAGCGGGAGTTGACGCGGCTCGATTGCTTATAGGGCCGGCGGCGGCCGAATCGAATCGTTCGTCTTCGGCCTCGTTGCCAGCCCGAGAATCAGAAGTTGTAGCCGACCTTCAGGGTGACGGCGCGGCTGTCGAAGTCGAGCCCGCTCTTTTCCTTGGTGCGGCGCGCGCCCAGGTCGAGTCCGGCGTACAGGGCGCCCTTGCGATAGTTCAGCCCGGCCACCACGCCGTAGGCGAACACGGTTTCGGTCGGCACGCCGGCGGCGGCGACGTTCAGGCGCACCGCGCCCAGGCTGGGGCCGGCGCCGATCGAAAAGCCGTCCGCCAGCGGGACCGTATAGCGCGGCGACAATTCGACGATGGTCGCGCCGTATTGATCTTCGTTGACGCGGCTGACCGAGAAGTGGGTGCGCATGCGGTTGTCCGGAGTCTGGATCAGGCCGCAATTGAAGTTGATGTCGACGCCATAGGCGGTGGCGCTGTCGGCGCCATGCGGTTTGATCGAGCTGGCCGTGAGCGCGATGCTTGGCTCGTATTTGAAGCCAGGCTCGGTTAAGCCGGGTGCGAATTTCCAGCCTTCGGCCGAGGCGGCAACGGACAGGGACGACAGGGCGACTGCGAGAAGAATTTTTTTCATATTGGTCTGCTTGGTTTTCGAGTGGGGGGACGCCAGGCGCGGCAAACGGCGCCGTGGCACGAGCGCGCGGATGGGCCGCATCCGCGCGCTCGGAAACATTATATTTGTTTCTTATTTATCCGTATGTAACCTGAGTTACACAAGCCGACGCCGGCTCGTCCCTCACTCGCCGGAGTACTTGTCGCGCATCGCCTTTTTCTTCAGCTTGCCGACGCTGGTTTTGTCGAGTTCGTCAACGAAGCGAATCCGCTCCGGCACGCCGAATTTGGAGATCAGCCCCTTGTCGGCGTAATCCTTGACGTGGGCCTGGATGGCCGCCGCATCGACCGCGATGCCGCAGCCGGGCTTGAGCACGATCAGCGCGACCGGCCGCTCGCCCCATTTCGCGTCCTTCACGCCGATCACGGCGACCTCGCTCACGCCCGGGTGCTGGGAAATGATGCTTTCGAGCTCGAGCGAGGAGATCCACTCGCCGCCGGTCTTGATGACGTCCTTGATGCGATCCGTCACCCGCAGATAGCCGTCGGCGTCGGTCATGCCGATATCGCCGGTGTGCAGATAGCCGCCCGCCCACAGCGCCTCGGACGCGGCGGCGTCCTTGTAGTAGCCCTGGGTCAGCCACGGCGCGCGCACCACGATCTCGCCCGCCGCTTTGCCGTCGCGCGCGAGTTCGCGCAACTCGTCGTCGACGATGCGCAGATCGACCAGCGGCACCGGCCGGCCGGCCAGCACGCGCACGTCCAGTTCGCGCGCGGCGTCGCCCAGCATCTCGGTCCTGACCTGCGACAGCGTGAGGATCGGACAGGTTTCCGACATGCCGTAGCCGGTGAAAATGTCGATGCCGCGGTCGAGGGCGCTCTGGGCCAGGCCCTTGGGCAGCGCCGAGCCGCCGATCACCACTTTCCAGCCGCGCAGATCGACCGCGGCGGCGGCCGGACTCGAGAGCAACATGTGCAT
>JACMLV010000239.1 GCA_014379395.1 Burkholderiaceae bacterium | reverse complement strand
CGCGGCGCGCCCGCGGCGCCGTTGCCGGCCAGGCTGAAAAACCCCATCGCCTGCTGCAACTGCTCGGCCTGGCTGCTCATCTCCTCGGCGGTGGCGGCCAGCTCCTCCGAGCTGGAGGCGTTTTGCTGGGTCGCCCGCGACAGTTGCTGCACCGCCGAGTTGATCTGGCCGACCCCGGCCGACTGCTCGGAGGACGCGGCCGCGATCTCCTGCACCAGGTCCGAGGTGCGGCGGATGCTCGGCACCATGTCGCCGAGCAGCTTGCCGGCCTGTTCGGCCAGCTCGACGCTGCTGCTGGCGACCTCGCCGATCTCCTGCGCCGCCACCTGGCTGCGCTCGGCCAGCTTGCGCACCTCGGCCGCCACCACCGCGAAGCCCTTGCCGTGCTCGCCGGCCCGGGCCGCCTCGATGGCCGCGTTCAGCGCCAGCAGGTTGGTCTGGTAGGCGATGTCGTCGATGATGCCGATCTTCTTGGCGATCTGCTTCATCGCCGCCACCGTCGCGTTGACCGACTCGCCGCCCTCGGCCGCCTCCTTGGCGGCCTTGCTGGCCATGGCGTCGGTGACCTTGGCGTTCTCGGTGTTTTGCGCGATCGACGACGTCATCTGCTCGATCGAGGCGCTGGTCTCCTCGACGCTGGCGGCCTGCTCGGAGGACGCCTGCGACAGCGACTGCGACGTCGCGCTCACTTGCTCGGAGGCGCTGGCGAGGGCCTGGGCGCCGCTGTTGACGTCGGCCACCACCTGCGACAGCTTGGCGATCATGTTGTTGACCGCCTGTTTCATCTCGTCGAAGGTGCCCTCGTAGTTCTTGCGCATGGCCAGCGACAGGTCGCCGCCCTCCATGCCGCCGAGCACCTCGCGCAGCTCCTCGACCGGCGCGCTGACGGCGTCCATCAGCGCATTCAAGCCCTCGATCACCTTGCGGTTCTCGCCCTGATGGCGGGAGGCGTCGGCGCGGGTGGCCAGCTGGCCGGCCACGGCGGCGTCCGACAGCGTGGTGACGTCGGCCACCAGGGCGACGACGTTGGTCTTGAGCAGCACCATCCACTCGTGCACCTGGTCGTCCTTCGAGGCCTTCTCCATGTTCGCGCTCAGGTCGCCGTTCGCGATCTTGGTGACGTAGGCGGAGAGGCCCGTCAGCCAGGCGTGCACGCCGTTGACGGCGCGCTTCATCGCGTCGTGGTCGCCCTTGCAGACGGTCTCGACTTTTTCGCGCAGATCGCCGCCGCCGATCAGGCCCAGGATGCGGTTGGCCTCGCCGACCGGCAGCAAGATGGCGTCGAGCATGCTGTTGCTGCCCCGGATGAGCTCGGCGTACGCGCCCTGGAACTGCTCGGCCTTGCCGCGCTCGGCGAACTGGCCGTCGGCCGCGGCCACGGTCAGACGCTGCAATTCCTTCTGCAGGTTCTGGATCGATTGCATCATCCCCTTCATGGCGGCCATCATGCTGTGGCTGTCGCCGGCGGCCAGCACGATCTCGCTGCTGAGATCGCCCGCCGCGACCTTGCGCGCCACCTCGGTCGCGTCATCCGGTTCGCCGCCGAGCTGGCGCTTGATGCCGCGGCTGATGAAGATGCCAAGACCGGTGCCGGCCAGCAGCGCCAGCACGATGGCGGCGATCATCAGGTTGCGCGCGTTCTGGTAGACCACGCCGGCCTCCTCGGCGGCGGCCTTGGCGCGCTCCTCCTTCAGGCGCGACAGGTCGGTCAGCTGGTCGTCGAGCAGATTGCCGCGCTCGCGCATGCGCAGCGCGGCCTGGCCCACCACCTCGTTGTTTTGCATCAGCTTCTCGGTGGCCATGATCGCCAGCAGGTGCTGGGTGTCCTTCTCGTACTCGTCCCAGTTCTTGCCGAAGGCGGCGAAGATCGCCTTGGCCTTGTCGGTGACGAACAGCGGCCTGGCCTTGTCGAGCTGTTCGTCGACCGCCTTGCGGTATTTGGCCAGCGCGGCGATCTGCTTGGCGCGCTCCTCCTGCGTGCTGGCCAGCAGCAAGTTGCCGCGCGCGCGGCCGATGTAGATCAGGTTGATGTTGGCCTCCTTGATGTACGACAGGCCCAGCAGGTCCTGCTCGTACAAGTTGTCGGCCATGGTGTTGATGCGGTCGGAATTCCACATGCCGATCGAGCCGACCACCAGGCTCAGGGCGGCCACCAGCAGGAAGCTGCCGATCAGCTTGGTTCCCAGTTTCATGCGTGAAAACATGGATGATTCTCCTTAGTGTTGCGCGGTGTCGCGCAAAAAATTCAGTTGTCGTTCAATGCCGGCGCGCGGGCGCAGGCCTGGCTCACCAGTTGCGGCACGTCGAGGATCAAGGCCACCTCGCCGCTGCCGAGGATGGTCGAGCCGCTGATGCACTTGACCTTGCCAAACATCTTGCCGAGCGGCTTGATCACCGCCTGCAACTCGCCGAGCAGCGTGTCGACCACCAGCCCGGCCTTCTGGCCGGCGTGCTTGAGCACCACGATGTTCTCGCGCCGGGTGGCCGCGCCCTCGACGGCGAACAGCTCGCGCAGCCGGATGAAGGGCAGCACCTCGCCGCGCAGGTCGGTGTAGTCGTGGCCCGGCTCGGCCGAGAACGCCAGGCACTCGTCGACCATGTCGAGCGGCAGCACGAACGACGAGTCGCCGATCTCGACCTGGAAGCCGTCGATGATGGCCAAGGTCAAGGGCAGGCGCACCGTCACCGTGGTGCCGACGCCGTCCTCGCTGTGCACGCCGACGCTGCCGCGCAGGGCCGTGATGTTGCGCTTGACGACGTCCATGCCGACCCCGCGCCCGGACAGGTTGGTGACCTGCTCGGCGGTCGAGAAGCCGGGCTCGAAGATCAGGCCGTAGACCTCGGCGTCGCTCAGGACCCGGCCCGGCTCGACCAGGCCGCGCTCGATCGCCTTGGCCAGGATCTTGTCGCGCTTCAAGCCGCCGCCGTCGTCGCCGACCGAGATCACGATGCAGCCCGAGTCGTGGTAGGCGTCGAGCGTGACGCAGCCCTGGGCCGGCTTGCCGCGCGCGGCGCGCAGCTCGGCCGGCTCGATGCCGTGGTCGATGGCGTTGCGCACCAGGTGCATCAGCGGGTCGCCGATCTTTTCGACCACGGTTTTATCGAGCTCGGTGTCCTCGCCGCGCACCTGCAAGCCGATGTCCTTGCCGATCTCGCGCGAGACGTCGTGCACCACGCGCTGGAAGCGGTTGAAGGTGGCGCCGATCTTGACCATGCGCAGTTGCAACGCGCTGTCCCTGACCTCCTCGACCAGCGCCGCCATGCGCGAGGCGCCCTCCTGCAGCGCGCCGATCTGGTGCTGGCGCGCGACCAGGTTGACGCCGGCGCCGGCGATGATCAATTCGCCCACCAGGTTGATCAGGGCGTCGAGCTTGTCGGCGTCGACCCGGATCGAGCTGCTCTCCTGGGCCACCTTGTCCTTGACCTGCTTTTGCTTGGCCAGCGCGGCGTCGACCACCTCCGGGCGCACCGAGCGCTGTTCCATCAGGATCGCGCCGATCGGCTGGTGCGGCGTCTCGCACTGGAGGTTCAGGGCCGCGTCGAGCTCCTGCGGCGTCAGGGTGCCGCAGGCGACCAGGATCTCGCCCAGGCGCAGCGGCTCCTCGGCCAGGCCGTGGATCAGGCCGATGTATTCGGACATCCGGCTGTGCGGCGGCAGGATGCCGAGGCGGCAGTCGTCGCGCACGAACTCGAACACGTTTTCGATGGCGGCCTTGTCAAACGCGCTGTCGAAGGCCAGCTCGAAGCCGAGGTAGCAGGCCTCCGGGTCCATCGCGGCGGCCTCGGGCAGCGCGTCGGGCAGGGTCGCCAGGCTGACGACGCGGCCGATGGTGGCCAGGTAGCGGATGAAGGACAGCGGGTCCATGCCGTTGCGCAGCACCTCGGGGCTGAAGCGCAGCGAGATGTGCCAGTAGTCGGTGTGCACGCCGTCCTCGGCGATGCGCTCGACGCCCGGCCCGGCCACGGTGGCCGGCAGGAAGGCCGGCGCGGCCGGCGGCGCCAGATAGGCGCGCAACTGCTCGACGAGCGGCGCGGCCTGCTGCTGCAAGGCGGCGTCATCGGCGCCGCCGCCCTCGTCGCTGGCCACGGCGTCGACCAGGGAGCCGATGTGGTCGCAGCAGGCGAGCAACAGGCGCACCAGCTGGTCGGCGATGTCGAGCTTGCCGGCCCGCACCTGGTCGAGCACGCTTTCCACGACATGGGTGAAGGCCACCACGTGGTCGAGCCCGAACAGGCCCGACGAGCCCTTGATGGTGTGCGCGGCGCGGAAGATGGCGTTGATCATCTCCTCTTTCTGTTCGGCCTGCTCGACCTCGAGCAGGGCCGCCTCCATCGCGCCGAGCAGCTCGCGGCTTTCCTCGATGAAGGTGCTGAGTGCGGAATCAAGATTCATGGGTGGCTCTCGCGTAGGGGGCGGGCGGCCGAGACCACCAGCGGGTCGCCGAAATAGGTGGCCAGGTGCAGCAATTCGAAGACCTCGGCGACCGCCTCGCTGTGGCCGCGCAGGCTCAGCTCGCATTGCAGCGTCGCGGCGGTTTTCTTGGCCAGCATCAGCAACTGCACGCCGGCCGTGTCGATCTCGCTCACGCCCGACAGGTCGAGCTCGAGCGCGCCCTGGCCGCTCAAGGCGCCCAGCAGCGCCTCCTTCAGTTCGGCCGCGCGGTAGATCGTCATCTCGCCGTCGATGCGCAGCGCGGCGCCGGCGGCGCCTTGGGGCGGCGCGCTCATGGCAGGCACAGCTTCTGCACGGCGGCCAGCAGCTGCTCGGGCTTGAACGGTTTGACCACCCAGGCGCGCGCGCCGGCGGCCTGGCCCTCGCGCTTTTTCGACTCGTCCGACTCGGTCGTGAGCATGATGATCGGCGTGAACTTGTACGCCGCCAGCTGCTTGACCTCCTTGACGAAGCTGATGCCGTCCATGTTGGGCATGTTGACGTCGCTGATGATCAGGTGCACCTTCTGGCCGGTCAGCTTGCCCAGCGCGTCCTTGCCGTCGCGCCCCTCGAGCACGTCGTAGCCGGCGCCCTTCAGGGCGATCCCCACGACCTGCCGCATCGAGGCGGAGTCGTCCACTATCATGATGGTCTTGGCCATACGTTTCCCCTAGAAAAATGTGATTTCGTCGTCATTGCTGGCCGCCACCTTGGCGCCGCTGTGTATGCGGTGCTGGTCGGCCATGACATAGGTTTTCTTCAAATCGAGCAGCAGCGCCTGGGCGTCGGGCGGTTGCGGCCCGTCCGCGCCGTCCTGGCCGAAGCAGGCCGGCAGGCGCTCGATGTTGGCGCGCACATGGGTCAGGATCTGGCTGACCCGGTCCTGGAACTGCAGTTGCACCAGCGCCTCGCCGACCTCGCTCTTGATGCCGATGCTCTCGTTCTTGAGCAGCGCGCTCGACTCCTGCAAGGCGCCGGTGATGGCGCGGAAGTCGGCCAGCACGGCGCCGATGGTGGCCGCCGCCGTGGCCATCGCGCCGTCCTCCTGGCCGACCGATTCGCGCACCGTGGCGCAGGTGGTGACGATGGCCGCGCTGATGATGGCGACCTTGTCGGCGATCTGCTTGCCGGTCTCGCCGGACTGGATCGAGAGCATGCGGAATTCGCGCGCCACCACCGCGAAGCCGCGGCCCTGCTCGCCGGCCCGGGCCGCCTCGATGGCGGCGTTGAGCGCCAGCAGGTTGGACTGGGCGGCGATCTTGGCGACGTCGGCCGCCATCTCGCGCAATTCGACGATGAAGCCGTTCAAGCCCTGCACCTTGGCCAGCATCTCGGCCATGCCGGCCATCGCCGCCTGCTGCGAGTCGATGATGGCGCCCAATTTTTGCTCGCTGCGGGCGAACACCGCGACCAGGCCGTCGCCGCCGCCCTCGACCGCCTCGGTGGCCAGGCCGGAGGCGTGGACGGCGTCGTCGAGCTTGTCGACGATGCCGCAAAAGCGTTGCGACAGCGCGCCGATGGCGCTTTCCATCTGCTCGCGCGAGGATTCGATGTGCGCGCTCCAGATCGGCGCGACCTCGGCCCCGAACTCGCGCGCACCGGCCAGATAGGCGTCGAACGCCGCCTGCAGGCGGGCCTGGCGCGCGGCCTGGACCAGG
>JACMLV010000238.1 GCA_014379395.1 Burkholderiaceae bacterium | reverse complement strand
TCGAGCCGGTCATGAAAGCCGACCAGCGCGCCGCGCGCATGGCGCAGTGGATGCGGGCGGTGGCGCGTTCGCTCGACTGGGCCGACGGCGCCCGTCCTTAGCGCACCCTTCAACCCTTGGCGGAACCAGTAGCGAACTGGACGGCGCCGCGCGCTTTGTCCGGGTCGCGCCGTTCGGTCCCGCCGTTCGGCCGCGCCGTTCGGCCGCGCCGTCCGGTGCGTAAAAACCTGTCGCGCGAACGCGCGCCGGGCGGCGCCGAGTCGCGATAAAATACCGCCTTCCCGCCAATTCCGAAGTTGTTTCCAGGTTGCACACGTCACCCAGCGCGCTCTGCCGGCAACGTCGCCGCCAGGGCGCTTTTGTTGTTTTGGGGCAACCTTATGCAACTTTTCTAACTTTTGGAAATTTTTCATTTTCGCTAATTTTTCCCGCTGGCCGGGCGCCAAAGCGTGCCCATGCAGATGAGGTGGCACATTCACAATATTCTATAAGTACCTAATTCGACGATATATTTTGATGCAGACGGGCTTCAAGGAACGGCGCTAAGTCCTTAATTTCATTCATAAATTCCCGTTTTTGGAAAAGTGAAAACGCTTGACCGTCCTGCTGGCTTCCTCTAAAGTGGTCAACTGTGTGAAAAAGTGTGTTTTTGTGGGAAATTTCCCCTGTTTCCGAGTCGAATAAACGGCCCGATCAATTTTAAAAACCAAGGCAACTCGTGTTCCAAGGCGCGTCCGCAATCAATCTCGATGCAAAAGGCAGGATGTCGATCCCGTCCAAGCACCGTGACGCCTTGCAAATCGAATGCGAGGGCCGCCTGACCCTGACCAAGCACCCGGACGGCTGCCTGCTGTTCTACCCGCGCCCCGTCTGGCAGCGCCTGCGCGAGCAGATCGCCGCCTGGCCGATGGCCGCGCGCGCCTGGCAGCGCATCTTCCTGGGCAACGCCTGCGACGTCGAGATCGACTCGGCCGGGCGCATCCTGATTTCCCCCGAACTGCGCGCCGCCGTCGGCCTGTCGCGCGAAGTGATGATGATCGGCATGGGCAGCCATTTCGAGATCTGGGACGCGGCCAAGCTGGCCGAGAAAGAGCAGCAGGCGATCGACGCCGGCATGCCCGACGCCCTCTCCGGTTTCTCCTTCTAAGGCGCGCGATGACGACCCCGGCGACGCCATTATTCCAACATCAGACCGTCCTGCTCGACGAAGCCGTCGACGCGCTCGACATCCATGGCGCGCGCGCCGGCGGCGTGTATGTCGACGGCACCTTCGGGCGCGGCGGCCACAGCCGCCTGCTGCTGTCGCGCCTGGGCCCGCGGGGCCGCCTGATCGCCTTCGACAAGGACTTGCAGGCCATCGCCACGGCCGAACAGATCGGCGACGCGCGCTTCCAGATCGTGCACGACAGCTTCGCCACCATGACCGCCGCCCTGCGAGAGCGCGGCGTCGGGCGGGTCGACGGCATCCTGCTCGACCTGGGCATCTCCTCGCCCCAGGTCGACGACGCCGGGCGCGGCTTCAGCTTCCGCAACGACGGCCCGCTCGACATGCGCATGGACACCACGCGCGGCCTGTCGGCGGCCCAGTGGCTGGCGGTGGAAACCGAGCAGAATTTAGAAAAGGTGATACGAGAATATGGGGAAGAACGGTTTGCTTTTCAGATTGCAAAGGCGATTGTTGCTCGCCGCGCGCTCGAACCGCTCACGAGCACGCGCCAGCTTGCCGCCCTCGTGGCCGGCGTCGTTAAGACCCGCGAAAAGGGCAAGGACCCGGCCACCCGCACCTTTCAAGCTATCCGGATTTTCATCAATTCGGAGCTGGAAGACCTCGAAGCCGGCCTGAAGCAAGCCTACGACTGCCTGGCGCCCGGCGCGCGCATGGCCGTGATCAGCTTCCATTCGCTCGAAGACCGCATGGTCAAGCGCTTCTTCGCCTCCAAGGCCAACGTGCCCCAGCCCGACCGGCGCCTGCCGATCCGCGCGGTCGACCTGCCGCAGCCGGAGATGAGGCTGCTCGCCAAGATCAAGCCGTCCGTGCTGGAGGTCGACGCCAATCCGCGCGCCCGCTCCGCCGTCATGCGCGTGGCGCAGCGCCTGCCAGTGCCGCTGCCCTTGCCGGAGCCGCCATGAGCGGCCGCCTGAACGTGCTGCTGACGGCGGTCCTGGTCGGCTGCGCGCTGTCGCTGGTGAACGCCCAATACCAGGCGCGCCACCTGTTCGTCGAACTCGAACGGGCCCAGGCCCAGGCGCGCCAGCTCGACATCGACTGGGCCCAGCTGCAACTGGATCAATCGACGCTCGGCAAGCACGAGCGCATCGAGGCGATCGCCCGGCGCGACCTCGGCATGACGCCGTTGACGGCCGCGCGCACCCAATACCTGACGCACGAGCCGGGCTCCGCCTCCGCTGCGTCCGCCGAGGGAGCGCAGTGATGCGCGGCGGCGCGCGGGTGGCGGCCTCGAAGGGCGTGCCGTTCTCGAAAAACCCGGTGCTGGCGGTCGGCCTGCCGGCCTGGCGCTCGCGCGTGGTGCTGTTCGTGTTGTTCGCCGCCTTCGCCGCGCTGGCCGCGCGCGCGCTGTGGCTGCAGGGCGTGTCGACCCAGTTCCTGCAAAAGCAGGGCGAGATCCGCTACGCCCGCACGCTCGAATTGCCCGCCACGCGCGGCAAGATCCTCGACCGCAACGGCCAGGTGCTGGCCTCCTCGGTGCCGGTCAAGGCCATCTGGGCCATTCCGGACGACGTGCTGGTGGCGTCGAAGGACAAGATCCGCACCTTGTCGGGCCTGCTGGAGATGAGCGAGGGCGAGCTGCGCGGCAAGCTCGACTCCGACCGCAGCTTCGTCTACCTGAAGCGGCAGGTGGACATGGACGTGGCCGACCAGATCGCCAAGCTGGGCATCGACGGCATCGACGCGCGCAAGGAATACAAGCGCTTCTACCCGCAGGGCGAGGTGATGACCCACGTGGTCGGCTTCACCAACGTCGAGGACGTCGGCCAGGAAAGCATGGAGCTGGCCCAGCAAAAGACCCTGGTCGGCAGCACCGGCAGCCGGCGCGTCATCAAGGACCGCCTCGGCCACATCGTCGAGGACATCGGCTCGATCCACGAGCCGCACGACGGCAAGGACCTGACCCTGTCGGTCGACAGCAAGATCCAGTACATCGCCTTCACCCAGCTGAAGGAGGCGGTGGAGAAATTCAAGGCCAAGGCCGGCGGCGCGGTGGTGCTCGACGTCCACACCGGCGAGGTGCTGGCGCTGGCCAACTACCCGAGCTACGACCCGAACGACCGCAAGAAGCTGACCGGCGCCCAGCTGCGCAACCGCGTCATGACCGACACCTTCGAGCCCGGCTCGACCTTGAAGCCGTTCACCGTCGCGCTCGCGCTCGACACCGGCCGGATGCGTCCCGAGACCCGCATCGACACCGGCAACGGCCGCTTCACCATCGCCGACCGCACCATCTCCGACACCCACGCCCACGGCGTCATCAGCGTGGCCGACATCATCATGCAGTCGTCCAACATCGGCACCTCGAAGATCGCGCTCAGCATGCCGGCGCAGGAGATGTGGGAGATGTTCACCAAGGTCGGCTTCGGCCAGCAGCCCAAGTTCGGCTTCCCCGGCGCCGTCGCCGGCCGCGTGCGGCCGTACAAGTCGTGGCGCCCGGTCGAGCAGGCCACCATGAGCTACGGCAACGGCATCTCGGTCTCGCTGATCCAGCTGGCGCGCGCCTACCTGATGTTCGCGCGCGACGGCGACACCATCCCGTTGTCGTTCCAGAAGCTCAAGGACGCGCCGCCCGGCCAGCAGGTCATCAAGCCGCAGACCGCGCGCGCCATGCGCGCCATGCTCGAGACGGTGGTCTCGCCGACCGGCACCGCGCCCAAGGCCCAGGTGGCCGGCTACCGCGTCGGCGGCAAGACCGGCACCGCCTACAAGGTCGAAAACGGCAAGTACGCGATGCCGCGCAAATACATCGGCTCGTTCGTCGGCATGGTGCCGATGTCGGCGCCGCGCTTCATCATCGCCGTCATGATCGACGAGCCCACCAGCGGCGCCCACTACGGCGGCCAGGTCGCCGCGCCGACCTTCGCCGCGGTCGCCTCGAACGCGCTGCGCGCGATGAACGTCACGCCCGATTCCGAGATCACCGAGATCATCATCCCGTCCAACGCCGCGGAGGGCATGTGATCGACCCGACCAACATCAACGACATCGCCGCCTGGATCGGCGCCGCCGCGCCGGGCGCCCAGCTGGCCTCCGACTCGCGCCGCGTGCGCCAGGGCGACGTGTTCTTCGCCTATCCGGGCGAGGCCGGCGACGGCCGCGCCTTCATCGGCGCCGCGATCGAGCAGGGCGCCGCCGCCATCGTCTGCGAGGCGCGCGGCCTGGTCTGGGACGCGCAGTGGAACGTGCCCCACCTGGGCGTGCCGGATTTGAAAAAGCGGGCCGGCCCGGTGGCGCACGCCTATTACGCGATGCCCGATTCGGCCATGTACACCGTCGGCGTCACCGGCACCAACGGCAAGACCTCGTGCGCGCTCTGGCTCGGCCAGGCGTTCGCCAAGCTGGGCCAGAGCGGCGCCGTGATCGGCACGCTCGGTGTCGGCCTGTTCCAGCCGCGCGCCGAGGCGCGCTTCGACGCCACCGGCTACACCACGCCCGACGCGGTGCTGCTGGCGCGCACCCTGGCC
>JACMLV010000237.1 GCA_014379395.1 Burkholderiaceae bacterium | reverse complement strand
CGAAAAAACCACACCGCCGCGCGCCGCCGCGGCTGCTCGGCCGGCCCGACAAAAATACATCGTTTTCAACGATTCGATGTAAATAATTTGCATCCATTCTTGTCATTCAATGTATATTATTTGCATGTTTCCGGCGCGATTTTCAGGCGCCGTCGTTTTGCTCGATTAACTCCAATTAGAGACTTCTATGCGCGCACGATTGAACCGCCTGCCCCTGTGGAAAAAATTCATCGTCCTGGGAACCCTCAGCCTGCTGCTGGTCTCGGTTCCGTTCACCCTGTATGTGAATGAATCGAGCAAGGCGATCAACACCGCCAAGCGCGAGGCGGCCGGCATCGCCCCGGCCGCCCTGCTGCTGAAGGTCTTGCAGCAGACCCAGCAGCACCGCGGCCTGTCGGCCCTGTTCTTGAACGGCCACGACGAAGTCCAGGCCGCGCGCGCGGCCAAGATGGAAGAGGCCGACAAGGCCTACGCCACGCTCGACGCCTTCATCGGCCAGCAAATCGAGCAGGCCGTCATCGGCGCCGAATGGCGCGCCACGATGGCCAGCTGGAACGCGCTGAAGGCCAAGGTGTCGCAGAAAAGCCTGTCCGGCAAGGACAGCTTCGCCGGCCACAGCGCCATCATCAAGAGCCTGCTGCAAGTGAAGGACCGCATGCTCGATTTTTACGGCCTCAGTTTCGATCCGACCTTCGAAGGCAGTTATCTGGTCGGCGCCACCCTGGTCGCCATGCCGGCGCTGACGGAAACCTTCGGCCAGATGCGCGCCAAGGGCGCCGGCATCCTGGCCGCGAAAACGGCGACGCCGGATGAAACCGCCTCCTTCTTCGCCCTGATCGCCAAGGCCGGCGAGGGCTACGACAAACTCAATCTGGCGCTCGACAACGCCGGCACCGCCAAGCCGGAACTGAAAGCCAGTCTGGCCGGGCCGAGCCAGGCCGCGCTGGGCGGCGCCGGCAAGGCGATCGAACTGGCGCTGAGCCAGATCGCCAAGGCCGAGCAATACACGTTCGCCTCGAACGACTATTTCACCCAGTTCACCGAGGCGATCGACGCGCAATTCAAGCTCAACGACGCCGCCATGCTGCTGCTCGACGACATGCTGCAACAGCGCATCGCCCATCTGACCCGCGAGATCATCCTGCTCAGCGCCGGCATCGCGCTGCTGTTCGCGGTGGCCTCGCTGATCGGCGCGGCCATTTCGCGCGGCCTGATCCGACAGCTGGGCGGCGAGCCCGACTACGCCTCCGCCGTGGCGCACCAGATCGCCGCCGGCGACCTGACGGTGCGGGTCGACACCAAGCCGGGCGACGACGACAGCCTGCTGGCCTCGATGAAAACCATGCGCGACAGCCTGGTCGGCTTGATCGGCCAGATCCAGAGCGGCGCCGGCACCATCGCCAGCGCCTCGGGCCAGATCGCGGCCGGCAACCAGGATTTGTCCTCGCGCACGGAACAGCAGGCCTCGAGCCTGGAGGAAACCGCCTCGGCGATGGAACAACTGACCGCCACCGTGCAGCAAAACGCCGGCAACGCGCGCCAGGCCAACGACATGGCGGCCTCGGCTTCGGACGTGGCGGTCAAGGGCGGCGCCATCGTGGCGCAGGTGGTCGACACGATGGGCTCGATCAACGAGTCCTCGCGCAAGATCGTCGACATCATCGCCGTCATCGACGGCATCGCCTTCCAGACCAACATCCTGGCGCTCAACGCCGCCGTCGAGGCGGCCCGGGCCGGCGAGCAGGGGCGCGGCTTCGCGGTGGTCGCCACCGAGGTGCGCAACCTGGCCCAGCGCAGCGCCGCCGCCGCCAAGGAAATCAAGGCCCTGATCGGCGACTCGG
>JACMLV010000236.1 GCA_014379395.1 Burkholderiaceae bacterium | reverse complement strand
CTCGTCGTTGACCAGGCGCGCCTCGGCCTCGCCGCTGGTCAGCACCACCACGTCCTTGCGCGACCAGTCGCTGTCGCGGTGCGTCGCGCCCGGGTCTTCGGCGTAAAAGCCGGTGCCGCGCGCGGAGAACTGGGCCCCGTATTGGCCGCGCCACTCGAAGTAGCGGCCGATGGTGTCGTCATAGGCGGCGATCAGCTCCGGCGTCTCCTTCAAAAAACCCTTGGCGGCGAAGATCTCGGCCACCGTCCGGTTCACGATGTCGCTCTCGGTGATGCGGATCGTCACCGGCACCAGCGCGCCCTTGGCGTTCGCCTTCAGGTCGATGTAGACCTTGCCGGTCTCGTCGCTCGACGGCAGCGTGAAATCGAGCCGCGTGACGACATACGGCAGCGGCTTGTTGGTGACGTTGGCGGTGAACAACCAGCCGCGGATGGCGCCGTCCATCATGAAGCGCGCCACCGCCGGCACCACCATCTCGATGTCGGCGGCGGCGAAGCGCGGGCCGGCGTCGCTCAAGGCCTGGCGCAGCGTGGCCAACTGGGCCGCGCGCGCCTGCAAGGCCGGCCCGCCGCGCCGGTACAACTCGCCCAGAAAGGCCAGTTGCTGGTCCGACAATTGGCGCAACGCGACTTCGACCTTGTCGCCGAAGCGCAGCTGATCGTTCCAGAGCGCCAGTTGCGGGAAGGCCGCGATCATCGGCTCGACGTGGGCGCGCTCGATTTGCAGCTTCATTTTGTTGCGCATTTCGCCGGCGCGTCGGCCGGATGCAGGCAGGCCTCGGCGTCGATGGCGGCCAGCTTGGCCTTGGTCGCCGGCGCCAGGCCGATCCAGGCGTCGACCGCCTCCGGGTCGAAGCCGCAGCGGTAGACGCCGGCCACCTCCATCAGCGGACGGCGGATCAGGAGCGGGTCGGCCAGCATCAGCGCCAGCGCGCCATCGGCGTCCTGCTCCTGCGGCAGCACCTCGCCCGACTTGATGCGCGGCGCGGCCCGGTTAAACCACTCGGCCACCGGCAGCGCACCGAAAAACGCGCGCAGGCGCGGCGCCGTCCACGCTTCGGTGAGCAGACTGCGCGCCACCACGGTGTGGCCGGCGCTGGCGAGCCATTGCTTCTGGCGCGTGTTGTTGCCGCAGCCTGGTTTTTCGTAAAAGATGACGGTCGTTTCCATGTCGCTCCCCTTTTCAATGTTGGCTGGATGCTTTTCGCTGATGTTCATCGCCCGCGCGGCGTGGCCGCGCGCAGCAGTTGCAGGCACGGCAGCGTGGCCGCCAAGTCGAGCGCGGTGAAGTCGTCGGGTGACTTCAGGCGCGGATCGGCGCCGGCCGCCAGCAGCAGCGCCACCACCTCCGCCTTGCCGCTCGACGCCGCGTACATCAGGCAAGACGCGCCGTGCAGGTTCAGGTGATTGAGGTCGATGCCACTCTCGATCAGCAACTGGATCATCTCCGGCCGGGCCGAAAAACAGGCCAGCCACAGCGCGTTGTTGCCGTCGGCGTTGGTCGGGTGCGGCGGCGCGCCAAGGGCCAGCAGCTCGGCGGCGATGGCCGTTTCACCCAGTTGACTGGCGCGCATCAGGGCCGTCTGGCCGTGTTCGATGGCGGCGCCCGGATCGTCGGCCGGAAAGCCTTGCGTGGCCAGCCACGCCGACAGCGCGGCCGATGGCGCCAAGACCGGCGGCGCCTTCGCCGCCAGATGCGCGCGCCAAGCCTCGAAGCCTCCGATCAGGTCGTACACCTCCGCGTAGCCGAAATCGGCCAGCGTCCGGGCGTGGCTCTGGCTGGCATTGCCGTGATAACAGTACAGCAGCACCGGCTGCCGCTTGTTCTTGTCGAACACCGCCAGATCCAGCTCGGCGCTGCCGAAATAGGTGGCGCCGGCGATATGCCCCGCCGCGTGCGATTGCACGTCGCGCGCGTCGAGCACGCGCAGTTCGGGGCGCGACAACAGCGCCTCGGCCTCGGCGGCGGACAGGCGTTGGAAGGAGCGGGAACGGGGCATGGCGGATTCCTTGGTTGGCGGGGCGGCGTCCGGCTCGTCCGGCGCCGAGTCCGGTGCAGGATACGGCGGCAGGCTGGCGATGCGCAGGTCGATCTTCGGCGTGCCGACCGTGAAGTGGTACAGCGACTGGAAACTGCGGTCGGCCAGGCCGAGCAGCGTGTGGCAGTCGTCGTCGATGAAGCAGCCGATGCCGGTGCCGCGCTGCCCGGCCGCCTCGGCCGCCAGATACAGCACCTGCCCGACCAGCCCGGCCTCCCAGAACAGCCGGCGGTAGCGCCACGGCGCCGGCCCGATCACGGCGTCGAACTCGGCCAGCATCGCCACCGCGAAGGCGCCATCGGCGGCGATCGCCTGCGCGCAGTTGAGCGCGCGCGCGACGGCGCCCAAGTCCTGCCGGTGCAACAGGTAGAGCGGCAGATGCGCCGCCTCGTCGACGTGGCTCCAGGCGAAGTCGGGGTGCAGCGCGGCGCGCAACTGGCG
>JACMLV010000235.1 GCA_014379395.1 Burkholderiaceae bacterium | reverse complement strand
GGTGATCCGCAGGCTGTTCTGGTCGTGGGGCGAGGCGTCGAGCAGCAACCCGTCCTGGCGCGCCACCTCCCGTCCGGCGCGCGCGGCGGCCACTTGCGGGTCGCGCTCGAGCAGGGGCCGCACCACCTCGGTGGGCAACAGTCCCGGCGCCGGCGGCGGCGCGCCGTGCGCCGCGTGCGCGGCTGCCAGCGCCAGTGCGATAAAACAAGCGCGCTTCATGCCAGTTCTCCCGATTCGAGCACCGGCGTGAGCCAGTAGCGCAGGCCGCTGCCGGCCAGTTTGCGTTTCAGCTCGGCCAGCACGGCGTCCTGGTCGCGGCCACTGAGCAGGGCCTGCACCTGCGTCATCACGGCCAGCCCGAGCACTTGCTCACCGGCGCTCAGGTTTGAGTGGTGCAGGCCGTGCGCGGCCGAGGGCGAGCTGGTGAAGACGGTGATTTCCGGGGTCATCAGCAGCATGTCGAGCACACGCTCTTCCTGGGCGGGCGGACACAACAAAGTTAAGCAAAGTTCAGACATGGACAATTTCCTCCTTCGCGAAGGCGAAGCGTAAATAGAGCAGGGGCAGCAGCATCAGGGTCAGCGCGGTGGCGGTGATCAGGCCGCCGATCACGACGATGGCCAGCGGGCGCTGGATTTCCGAGCCGGGGCCGGTCGCCAGCAGCAGCGGCAGCAGGCCGAAGGCGGTGATCGAGGCCGTCATCATGACCGGGCGCAGGCGCCGCCGGGCGCCCTGGACGACGACCTCGGCGAGCGCCATGCCCTCGCCCTGCAGCTGGTTGAAGTAGCCCACCAGCACCACGCCGTTGAGCACCGTGATGCCGAGCAGGGCGATGAAGCCGACCGAGGCCGGCACCGACAGGTATTCGCCGGTGAGCCACAGCGCGACGATGCCGCCCACCAGCGCGAACGGGATGATGGACAGGATCAACAGCGCCTGGCGCACCGAGCGGAAGGTCGAGAACAGCAGGATGAAGATCAGGCCGAGCGCGACCGGCACCACCACGCTCAGGCGGGCGGCGGCGCGTTGCTGGTTCTCGAACTGGCCGCCCCAGGCGATGCGGTAGCCGGCCGGCAGGGCCAGCTTCTTGCCCACCGCCAGGCGCGCCTCCTCGACGAAGCCGACCAGGTCGCGCCCGCTGACGTTGGCGATCACGACGCTGTAGCGGCTGCCCATCTCGCGCTCGATCTTGAGCGGCCCCTCGGCCCGTTCCAGGCGCGCCACGGTGGTCAGGGGGACGGTGACGCCGTCCTTGCCGGTGATCCTGATCGCTGCGAACTCGGCCGGCGAGAGGCGCACCGACTCGGCCGCCCGCATCACGATCGGGGTGCGGCGGTTGCCCTCGATCGCGTGGCCGGCCTGCTGGCCCTCGATCTGCACCCGCAGCGTGTCCTGGATCTCCTCGACCGACAGGCCGAGGCGGCCGGCCTGCAGCCGGTCGACCACCACGCGCAGGTATTGCACGCCGCCGTTTTCGACGGTGTAGACGTCCTGGTTGCCGGGAATGGTCTTGAGCACCGCCTCGACCTGCGCGGCGTACTTGTTCAACTCGGCCAGGTCGGCGCCGTACACCTTGACCGCGATGTCGCCGCGCACGCCGATGATCATCTCGCTCACGCGCATCTCGATCGGCTGGGTGAAGCTGTATTTAACGCCGGGCAGCGTGTCGAGCACCTTGCGCACCGCGTCGATCAGCTCATCCTTGGTTTTCATGCGCCATTCGCCGCGCGGCTTCAGGCGCAGATAGGTGTCGGTCTGGTTCAGTCCCATCGGATCGAGGCCGATCTCGTCCGAGCCGGCGCGCGCCACCATCCCGGTCACCTCCGGCAGCGCCCGCATCAGGGCCTGGTGGATCTTCAGGTCGAGCGCGGCGCTCTGTTCGAGGCTGATCGAGGGCGGCTTCTCGATGCCGACGATCAGGTCGCCCTCGTCCATGGTCGGCATGAAGGTCTTGCCGACCTGCGTATAGACCAGGCCGGCGGCCAGCAGCATCGCCAGCGCGCCGGCGACCACGATGCGCTCGCTGCGCATGGTCCAGTTCAGCACCGGCACGTACAGCGCCAGCAGCTTGCGCGGCAGCCAGGGCTCGGCGTGGCCGACGTCGCGCAGCAGGTACGAGGCCAGCACCGGAATGACGGTCAAGGACAGCAGCAGCGAGCCGGCCAGCGCGAACACGATCGCCAGCGCCACCGGGGCGAAGAACTTGCCCTCCAGGCCCTGCAGCGTGAGCAGCGGCAGGAACACCGTGATGATGATCAGGATGCCGGACGTGACCGGCACCGCCACCTCGCGCACCGCGCGGTAGATGGTGTGCAGGCGCGGCAGCTTGCCGGCGCTCGGGTCGTGCGCCAGGCGCTGGACGACGTTCTCGACCACCACCACGGCCGCGTCGACCAGCATGCCGATGGCGATCGCCAGGCCGCCCAGGCTCATCAGGTTGGCCGACAGGTTGAACCAGCGCATCAGGATGAAGGTGATCAAGGCCGACAGCGGCAGCACCATGGCCACCGTCAGCGCGGCGCGCACATTGCCGAGGAACAGGCCGAGTAGCACGACGACGATCATCGTCGCCTCCAGCAATGCCGAGGAGACCGCGCCGACCGCCTTCGTCACCAGCGCGGCGCGGTCGTAGAACACGTTCAGCACGACGCCCTTGGGCAGGCTCGGCTTCAATTCCTCGAGCTTCTTGCGCACCCCCTCGACCACCTGTTGCGCGTTGGCCCCGGCCAGGCCGAGCACCAGGCCCTGCACGGCCTCGCCCCGGCCGCTCTGGGTCACCACGCCGTAGCGCGTCAGGCTGCCCACGCGCACCTCGGCCAGGTCGCCGACGCGCACCGGGGCGCCGTTCTTGACCAGCACCACCACCGCGCGCAGGTCGTCCAGGCTGGCGACGCTGCCCTCGCTGCGCACCAGCAGCACCTCGTCGCCCTCGGCCAGGCGGCCGGCGCCGTCGTTGCGGTTGTTGGCGCGGATCGCCTCCCTCATCTGGGCCAGGCTGACGCCGGCCGCCGCCATCGCCAACTGGTTCGGCACCACCTCGAAGGCGCGCACCACGCCGCCGAGCGCGTTGACGTCGGCCACCCCGGCCACCGTGCGCAGGGCCGGCCGGATCACCCAGTCGAGCAGGCTGCGCCGCTCGGCCAGCGACAAGTCGCCGCCGTCGATGGTGAACATGAACATCTCGCCGAGCGGCGTGGTGATCGGCGCCAGGCCGCCGCTGATGCCGGCCGGCAGGCTGTCGGCGATGCCGGCTAGGCGCTCGCTCACCTGCTGGCGCGCCCAGTAGATGTCGGCGCCGTCCTGGAAGTCGATGGTGACGTCGGCCAGGCCGTATTTGGTCACCGAGCGCAGCACCTTGGTCTTCGGAATGCCCAGCATCTCGACCTCGATCGGCACCGCGATCCGGTTCTCGACCTCCTGCGGCGTCATGCCCGGCGCCTTCATGATGATCTTGACCTGGGCGCCGGCGACGTCGGGGAAGGCGTCGATCGGCAATTGAGTGAAGGCGTACCAGCCGGCGCCGGCCGTCATCAAGGCGGCCAGCAGTACGAACAGGCGCTGCGACAGGCAGGCCTGGATCAGGCGCGCCAACATCAGCGGCCCCCTTTCTCGACTAGCCAGGCGCCCTTGAGCGCGACCACGCCGGACACGGCGATCCGCTCGCCATCCTTGAGCTGGCCGCGCACGCGC
>JACMLV010000234.1 GCA_014379395.1 Burkholderiaceae bacterium | reverse complement strand
GCAACTTCGCGCGCGCAAGCGCGTCACCACCCCAGGGAAACCAGTCGACCGGGTTGTTCGCGTGCTGCAGCAGGTAGGGGCTGGTGGCGTCGGTGAGGCGGCGCGCGGGAAGCGCCGGCGCTGGCGCATTTGAAGGGCGCGCGGGCCGACGGCGGGCAGCGTTTCGCCCTCTATCGCGGCAACCTGACGGCGACCTGGGACAAGACCCTGGCGAACGCCTATCCGGTGCTGCGCCAACTGGTCGGCGAGGAATTCTTCGGCGGCCTGAGCCGCGCCTACGGCATGGCCCATCCGTCCGAGAACGCCGACCTGAACCGCTTCGGCGCGCACTTCGGCGCCTTTCTCGACACCTTCCCCCACGCCGCCGGTTTGCCGTATCTGCCCGACATGGCCCGGCTCGAATGGGCGCTGCACCGCGCCCATTACGCGCCATCGGCGGCGCCGCTCGGCGCGGCCGAACTTGCCGCATTGACGCCGCAACAGCTGGAGCGGGCCAGCCTGCGCCTGCATCCGGCCTGCGCGCTGTTCGAGTCGGACTGGGCGGTGGTGGCGCTGTGGCGGGCGCATCAGGACGGCGCCGGCGCGGCTTTCCCGACCGAGATGCGCGAGCCAGGCTACGCGCTGGTGCTGCGTCCGCAGTGGAAGACGCGAGTGCTGGCGCTCGGCCGGGCCGAGCACGCGGCGCTGTCGGCGCTGGCGGCGGGCGATAGTTTCGGCGCCGCGCTCGACGCCGCCTTCGACATCGAGCCGCAATTCGAACTCGGCGCGCATCTGGGGCGCTGGATGGAACACGGACTGTTTGTGGCAATCGGCTTGGCGGCCGAGCCGGGCTAGGAGGCTGTTGGGCTTAGGGAGTCGAAGCGAAAAAATAGCTGGGCGAGGCCAGATTTTGACGGTTTCGCAGTGCCAATAGCGAGCTATTGGCCGAGAAAACGGCGAAATATGGACCGTCCAGGTATTTTTGCAGCCGACGAGCCTAAGTCCGGCAGCCTCCTAGGGGGCGGCGCGGCAAGCTTGAAAGGTGTTCTATGAAAAATGCGCTTGCCCGCGTTACCGCCACCCCCAGTGCGTTGCAGATGATCGACGAACTGCGGCAGCGGCATGGCCCGATTTTGTTTTTCCAGTCCGGCGGCTGCTGCGATGGCAGTTCGCCCATGTGTTACGCGATCGGCGAGTTCAACATCAGCGACACGGATGTGTATATGGGCAATTTGAACGGCGCGCCGTTTTACATGGGACTGGAACAGTTCGCATACTGGGAGCATACCCAGCTCATCATCGACGTGGTCGCCGGCAACGGTGGCATGTTTTCGCTTGATAACGGGACAGGCAGACGTTTCCTGACCCGCTCGCGTCTGTTTACAGACGAGGAGTTTAACGTCTTGAGCGCGGCGCCCGCAGCGGTCGCGCCTGAGCGCACAAAATAGTTTTTTATTTCAAATAAAAAAGAGGAGAAGATTGTGCAGAAAAAAATTTTAGTATCTTTGGTAGCGATGGCAGCGATGTCTCTGGCGCACGGCGCCACCGGCGACGTCACCACCGCCATGATCGACAATGACGCGAAAGACACTGCCAGCGTGCTGTCGTCGGGCATGGGCACGCAGGGCCAGCGTTACTCGTCCCTGACGCAAATTAACAGCAAGACGGTCAGCAAGCTGACGCCGGCCTGGTCGATGTCGTTCGGCGGCGAAAAGCAGCGCGGCCAGGAATCGCAGCCGATCATCCATAACGGCAAGATGTTCGTCACCGCGTCGTACTCGCGCATTTTCGCGGTCGACCTGAAGACCGGCGCCAAGCTGTGGAAATACGAGCACCGCCTGCCGGACGGCATCATGCCGTGCTGCGACGTGGTCAACCGCGGCGCCGCCGTGTTCGGCAACCTGGTGATCTTCGGTACGCTCGACGCGCAACTGGTCGCGCTCGACCAGAACACCGGCAAAGTGGTGTGGAAAGAGAAGATCGACGACTACGCGGCCGGCTACTCGATGACGGCGGCGCCGTTGATCGCCGGCGGCCTGCTGCTGACCGGCGTCTCCGGCGGCGAGTTCGGCATCGTCGGCCGCGTCGAGGCGCGCGATCCGATGACCGGCGCGCTGGTCTGGAGCCGTCCGACCGTCGAAGGCCACATGGGCCACAAGTACGACAAGGATGGCAAGGCCAGCGACAACGGCATCTCCGGCACCGTCAACAAGACCTGGCCCGGCGACCTGTGGAAAACCGGCGGCGCCTCGACCTGGATGGGCGGCACCTACGACGCCTCGACCGGCCTGGCCTACTTCGGCACCGGCAACCCGGCGCCTTGGAACAGCCATCTGCGTCCCGGTGACAACCTGTTCGCGTGCTCGACCATCGCGATCGACGTGAAGACCGGCCAGATCAAGTGGAGCTATCAGAACACCCCGAACGACGCCTGGGACTTCGACGGCGCCAATGAGTTCGTCACGTTCGACATGGACGGCAAGCGCATGGGCGCCAAGGCCGACCGCAACGGCTTCTTCTATGTGAACGACGCCAACACCGGCAAGCTGCAAAACGCTTTCCCGTTCGTCAAGAAGATCACCTGGGCCACCGGCATCGACCTGAAGACCGGCCGTCCGAACTACACGCCTGACGGCCGTCCTGGCGATCCGACCAAGGGCGCCGACGGCAAGAAGGGCACCACCGTGCTGGCCGCTCCGGCCTTCCTGGGCGCGAAGAACCAGATGCCGATGGCCTACAGCCCGCAAACCAAGCTGTTCTACGTGCCGGCCAACGAATGGGGCATGGACATCTGGAACGAGCCGGTCACCTACAAAAAAGGTGGCGCTTACCTGGGTGCCGGCTTCACCATCAAGCCACTGTTCAACGACTACATCGGCGCCATGCGCGCGATCGATCCGAAGAGCGGCAAGATCGTCTGGGAAATCAAGAACAACGCCCCGCTGTGGGGTGGTGTGATGACGACCGCCGGCGGCCTGGTGTTCTACGGCACGCCTGAGGGCTACCTGAAGGCGGTCGACGCCACGAGCGGCAAGGAACTGTGGAAGTTCCAGACCGGCTCCGGCGTGGTCGCTCCTCCGGTCACCTGGCAGGAAGGCGATACGCAATACGTGGCCGTGGTGTCCGGCTGGGGTGGCGCAGTCCCTCTGTGGGGCGGCGAAGTGGCCAAGAAGGTCAACTTCCTCGAGCAGGGCGGTTCGGTGTGGGTCTTCAAACTGGCCGGCAAATAAGCCGGTAAATCATTCGCCAAACAATTTGGCACATAAGTTAAGGGCGTAATCGCAGACGCCGGGCGGGTGTCTCCTCGCCAGGGGTTTGCGGTTCTTTTACTGACGACTTCGGTCGTCAGTTTTTTTATATCGGTACGGAGAGCAAAATGATGGAATCGGATCAGAGCGGCAAGCGCGCCGAGGTGTTTACGCCGCCGGCGGCGATGGTGGAGCGCGCGGCCATTTCCGGCATGGCGGCCTACGAGGCGCTGTGCCTTGAAGCGGCCCAGGATTACGAAGGCTTCTGGTCGCGCCTGGCGCGCGAAAACCTGGTGTGGCAAAAGCCATTCACCAAAACACTGAACGAAGAGAACGCGCCGTTCTACAAATGGTTCGAGGACGGCCACCTGAACGTGTCGTACAACTGCCTCGACCGCAACCTGGAAAACG
>JACMLV010000233.1 GCA_014379395.1 Burkholderiaceae bacterium | reverse complement strand
GCAACGCGCACAGGGCAATGACAAACCGCCCTCCCACACCTTTTCACATAGACGATTCATGGACAATTTCTGGCAGACCTGTTCCGCGCAGTTGGAACTGGAGCTGACACCGCAACAATTCAGCGCGTGGATCAAACCGCTTATCCCCCTCGACTACGAGGAGGGCAAGTTGCGCGTCGCCGCGCCCAATCGATTCAAGCTGGACTGGGTAAAAAGCCAGTTCGCCAGCCGCATCACCGCACTCGCCTGCCAGTACTGGGAAGCGCCGACCGAGGTCCAGTTCGTGCTCGACCCGCGCCTGTCGGCGCCGAAGAAAGCGGCCGCGCCGATGCCGGTCAACGGCGGCGGCGGCAACAACAACGAGGCCGTGCAGGCCAGCGCCAACAGCCAGCAGCCGGCCGAGGCGGCCGCGCCCGAATTCAACATCGGCAATTCGCCGCGGCGCGAGCAAAGCCGCATCAACACCGACCTGACCTTCGACAGCTTCGTCACCGGCAAGGCGAACCAGCTGGCGCGCGCCGCCGCGATCCAGGTCGCCAACAATCCGGGCGTGTCGTACAACCCGCTGTTCTTCTACGGCGGCGTCGGCCTCGGCAAGACCCACTTGATCCACGCCATCGGCAACCAAGTCATGGCCGACCAGCCGGGCGCGAGGATCCGCTACATCCACGCCGAGCAGTACGTGCGCGACGTCGTCACCGCCTATCAGCGCAAGGGCTTCGACGACTTCAAGCACTACTACCACTCGCTCGACATGCTCCTGATCGACGATATTCAATTCTTCGGCGGCAAGAGCCGCACCCAGGAAGAGTTTTTCTACGCGTTCGAGGCTTTGATCGCGGCCAAGAAGCAAATCATCATCACCAGCGACACCTACCCGAAGGAGATTTCGGGCATGGACGACCGCCTGATCTCGCGCTTCGACTCCGGCCTGACGGTGGCGATCGAGCCGCCCGAGCTGGAGATGCGGGTCGCGATCCTGCTCAAAAAAGCGCAGCAGGAGGGCGTCACCTTCTCCGACGACGTCGCCTTTTTCGTCGCCAAGCACCTGCGCTCGAACGTGCGCGAATTGGAAGGCGCGCTGCGCAAGATCCTGGCCTACTCGCGCTTCCACGGCAAGGACATCACCATCGATGTCGTCAAGGAGGCGCTGAAGGACTTGCTGTCGGTGCAGAACCGCCAGATCTCGGTGGAAAACATCCAGAAGACGGTGGCCGACTTCTTCAACATCAAGGTCGCCGACATGTACTCGAAGCGGCGCCCGGCCAACATCGCCCGGCCGCGCCAGATCGCGATGTACCTGGCCAAGGAGTTGACCCAGAAGAGCCTGCCGGAAATCGGCGAGCTGTTCGGCGGCCGCGACCACACCACGGTGCTGCACGCGGTGCGCAAGATCGCGCTCGACCGCACCAAGAACCCCGAGTGCAACCACGAACTGCACGTGCTCGAACAGACATTGAAGGGTTGACGCCCGGCCCGGAAAGACTGTCTTTTTCCTAAGGGATTAGGCAGAATACCGGCACCGGAAAAGCGGCCCCATCGTTTAAAGAAACTTGATAACAGCGAGGATTTATTCATGCAACTGGTCAAAACCACCCGAGACACCCTTCTCCGGCCACTGCAGATCGTCAGCGGTATTGTCGAGCGTCGGCACACCATGCCGATCCTGGCCAATATCCTCATCCAGAAGGACGGCGAGAGCGTCTCCTTCCTGTCGACCGACACCGAGGTGCAGATCACCACGCGGGCCCAGATCGGCTCCGGGCTCGAGGTGGCCGGCACCACGGTGGCCGCGCGCAAGCTGCTCGACATCCTGCGCGCGCTGCCGGAATCGGGCGACGTGACGATGACGCTGGTGAACAAGCGCCTGACGGTGCAAACGGGCAAATCGCGCTTCGCGCTGCAAACCCTGGCGGCCGAGGAATTCCCGACCGTGCAGCAGGCCGACAGCTACAGCGCCTCCGTCACGCTGCCGCAGAAGACCCTGAAGCACCTGTTCAACATGGTGCACTTCTCGATGGCCCAGCAGGACATCCGCTACTACCTGAACGGCCTGCTGCTGGTCCTGGACGGCAAGCACGTGATCGCCGTGGCCACCGACGGCCACCGCCTGGCGTTCTGCCAGGTCGAGACCGAGCAGGAATTCGCGCGCCAGGAGGTGATCATCCCGCGCAAGACCATCATCGAACTGCAGCGCCTGCTCGAAGAAAGCGACGAGCCGGTCCAGCTCGACATCGCCGCGAACCAGGTCAAGCTGACCTTCGCCGACATCGAACTGGTCTCCAAGCTGGTCGAGGGCAAGTTCCCCGACTTCACGCGCGTGATCCCGAAGGGCTACAAGAACGACTTCACGATCGGCCGCGACGAGCTGCTGCGCTCGCTCCAGCGCGCCGCCATCATGACCAGCGACAAATTCAAGGGCGTGCGCTGCATCATCGGGCCGGGCAGCATGAAGATCAGCTCGACCAACGCCGACCAGGAAGAGGCGGTCGAGGAACTCGAGATCGACTACGGCGGCGACAGCGTCGACATCGGCTTCAACGTCACCTACCTGCTCGACGTGCTCAACAATTTGAAATGCGAGCAGGTCAACATCGCGCTGGGCGACTCCAACTCGTCGGCCCTGATCTCGATCCCGGAAAATGGCGACTTCAAATATGTCGTCATGCCGATGCGCATTTAAGTCCAGGTGACGCGCCCGGAGCGGCCCGCGCCGCCCGGCGCGGCCGCCCCGAAACAATCTCCATCGCTATTAGAGAAAGCAGTCCATGTCCGAGAGCCAACAAGACACCCCGATCCTGGTCAAACAGGAAGAATACGGCGCCGCGTCCATCCAAATCCTGGAAGGGTTGGAGGCCGTGCGCAAGCGCCCCGGCATGTACATCGGCGACACCTCGGACGGCACCGGCCTGCACCACCTGGTGTTCGAGGTGCTCGACAACTCGATCGACGAATCGCTGGCCGGGCACTGCACCGAAATCCACGTCACGATCCACTCTGACAACTCGATCTCGATCACCGACAACGGCCGCGGCGTGCCGACCGGCATCAAGTTCGACGACAAGCACGAACCCAAGCGCAGCGCGGCCGAGATCGTCATGACCGAGCTGCACGCCGGCGGCAAGTTCGACCAGAACGCCTACAAGGTCTCGGGCGGCCTGCACGGCGTCGGCGTGTCCTGCGTCAACGGCCTGTCCAAGCTGCTCAAGCTGACCGTGCGCCGCGACGGCAAGGTGCACTACATGGAATTCGTGCGCGGCGTGCCGCAAAACCGCGAAATCGAAGTCATCAACGGCGTCGAATGCTCGCCGATCAAGGTCGTCGGCGAGACCGACAAGCGCGGCACCGAGGTGCACTTCTGGGCCGACGAGGAAATCTTCACCCACGTCGAATTCCACTATGAAATCCTGGCCAAGCGCATCCGCGAACTGTCGTTCTTGAACAACGGCGTGCGCATCCGCCTGTCCGACCAGCGCACCGGCAAGGAAGACGTGTTCGCCTTCGAGGGCGGCACCCGCGGCTTCGTCGAATACATCAACAAGGCCAAGACGGTGCTGCACCCGACCATCTTCCAGGCCACCGGCGAGCGCCTGTCCGACCAGGGCACCAACATCACCGTCGACGTCTCGATGCAGTGGAACGACGCCTACAACGAGCAGGTGCTGTGCTTCACCAACAACATCCCGCAGCGCGACGGCGGCACCCACCTGACCGGGCTGCGCGCGGCGATGACGCGGGTGATCAACAAATACATCGAAGAACACGAATTCGCCAAGAAAGCCAAGGTCGAGATCAGCGGCGACGACATGCGCGAAGGCCTGACCTGCGTGCTGTCGGTCAAGGTGCCGGAGCCGAAATTCTCCTCGCAAACCAAGGACAAGCTGGTCTCGTCGGAAGTGCGCGGCCCGGTCGAGGAAATCGTCGCCAAGACCCTGTCGGACTACCTGCAGGAAAAGCCGAACGACGCCAAAATTATCTGCGGCAAGATCGTCGAGGCGGCGCGCGCGCGCGAAGCGGCGCGCAAGGCGCGCGACCTGACCCGCCGCAAGGGCGTCATGGACGGCCTGGGCCTGTCGGCCAAGCTGGCCGACTGCCAGGAAAAAGACCCGGCGCTGTGCGAGCTCTACATCGTCGAGGGCGACTCGGCGGGCGGCTCGGCCAAGCAGGGCCGCGACCGCAAATTCCAGGCGATTTTGCCGCTGCGCGGCAAGGTCTTGAACGTCGAAAAGGCGCGCTTCGAGAAAATGCTGTCGAGCGAGCAGATCACCACCCTGATCGCCACGCTCGGCACCTCGATCGGACCGGACGAATTCAACGTCGAAAAACTGCGCTACCACCGCATCATCATCATGACCGACGCCGACGTCGACGGCGCCCACATCCGCACCCTGCTGCTGACCCTGTTCTACCGCCAGATGCCGCAACTGGTCGAGCGCGGCCACATCTACATCGCCCAGCCGCCGCTCTACAAGGTCAAGGCCGGGCGCGACGAGCGCTACCTGAAGGACGACCTGGAGGAGGCGAGCTACATGATGACGGTGGCGCTCAACGGCGCCGCGCTGATCCCGCGCGACGGCGAAGCCGCCATCAACGGCGAGGCGCTGGCCGAGCTGGTGCGCAAATTCAACCTGGCCAACGCCATCATGATGCGGCTCACGCGCATGATCGACCGCGCCGCGCTGACCGCCATCATGACCGGCGTCGTGCTCGACTTGGACACGCTGGACGCCGCGCAGACCTCGGCCGCCGCGCTGCAGGAGCGGATCGGCGACTACGCCGTGAAAGTCACCGTGCACTCGGACGAACTGTCCGAGAAGCACAAACTGTGGATCGAGCGCATGCACCACGGCAACGTGAAAATCAGCGCGATCGACGCCGACTTCGTGCACGGCGCCGACTACGCGGTGCTGGCCAACGCGGCGGCGACCTTCGAGGGCTTGATCGGCGAAGGCGCCTTCATCCGCCGCGGCGAGGGCGAGCGCATGAAGGAATCGGCCGTGGTCGACTTCCACCACGCCATGCAATGGCTGCGCGACGAGGCCGAGCGTTCGGTGTCGAAGCAGCGTTATAAAGGGCTGGGCGAGATGAATCCGGAACAGCTGTGGGAAACCACGATGGATCCGACCGTGCGCCGCCTGCTGAAGGTGCAGATCGAGGACGCGATCGCGGCCGACCAGATCTTCACCACCCTGATGGGCGACGACGTCGAACCTCGCCGCGCGTTCATTGAAACGAATGCGCTGCAGGCGGGGAATATCGACGTTTGATGCGGTTGTAGGAGATTTTCACATCGTCGCGACAGCGGCGCCGCAGGTCGTGAGCGGCGCCTCGGGTCGTGAACTGAACCCCGAAAGTTGAGCACTAACTTTCGGGGTTTTTTATTGGAGCGGACGTGGGAGCGGACGTGAATTAACGGGCCCCACCATTACTTGCCAAGCACTATCACCCCACCTTGGGCTCCCGCCGCCGTAATGTAAGCCAGCGACATGCTGCCTTTATCGGCGCTGAGCCTGGCAATGCCGGTCAGGCTTTGGCTCGCGCCGGCACAAGCCTCCGTTATCGCCGCATCCAGCACCGCCACCGCGGCGGCGTTGACGGTAAGCGAGCCGCTGTAGGTGCAGCCCGTGGTGCTGGTGCCGGTTAGCTTGCCTGCCGCATCGAAATCCCACGACACGCTGTTTGCCCCTAACGTGCCGCTCCAGCGCCCTTGAACACTGCTTTGGCTGAGCGCTGTCTCATATGCCTTGCTGTAGGTCCAGGTCATGGCGGTGGCGGCGTCTGATCCGATACGAACGCTATTCGACAGGCTGCCGCTGCCGGCCACTGGCAGGGTGCCGCTCAAGCTGTAGCCTTGCGCGCCGCCGCCGGGCAGGCTGTAGTACTTGCCGCTGCTGCTGTAGGTCGTGCCGTTCACGCTGAGACTTGCCTGGGCCAACGCGGTGATGGCGCCGGCGGCTTCATAGACCACCCATGCCTGGCCGTTGGGCAAAATCACGGCGCTGGCGCTGCTGGTGCCGCTGAGCGTGGCATTCCAGAAGCCCTGGATATTGCTCAACGTGGGAGTCGGTGCCGGTGTGGCGGGCGCCGTCACATCGGCGCTGCCGCCACCACCGCCACCACAGGCAGCGAGCACGGTGCTGAGCAGGGCGATGGTCGAGGCTTTTACGAGCGTTGTCTTTGTCATGGTAATGAGTTGTTTTGTTTGATTGAATCGGGTTTAAAACCAGAAGTGCGTGTCCGCAGCCAATTGTGGTGCGTAGCCGACGACGCTTAGCGGCATGAAGCCCGCAGCGCCAGGGTCGGTGATGACGCTATCGGCCTTGCCGTCGGCATCAAATTCGCCGCCGTCGACGAGATTGAAATCGAGACGCAGTTTGCCGCCTTCCATTACCGTCTGGCCGCCACTGGCCGCGCTGGCCAGGTTGACCCAAGTGCCGGCTGCGTTTGCCTTCCAATAGCCGTTGACCAACAAAGCAGGGTCCACGTACAAGCTGAATTTTTCCAGCGCGCCTGCGCTTTGCACGTTGGCCATGAAGGCAATCAGGCCCATCGGCATGTTGATTTCAGCAGGCAGGTTGGTCGGAGCGTCAAGCTGGTGCACGTTGTTGAGCGTGGCACCGTGGGTATTGGCGATGTCGGTCTTGCCCCCCACCGCGCCGGCGACCAGGGTGACATACACCGCCGCAGCGCCCGATGGGTTGCTTTGCGCTGTCGGCGTGTTCAGGAAAGACACCGAGGTAACTGCCGCCTGCTCGCTGTCGGTAATGCCGTCGCCATTACCGTCGCCGGCCACCGCCGCGCCACCGTCCGCAGGCGTCAGGGCGGGAGCGGCATTTTCTTGCACATCGGGCACGCCGTCGTTGTCGGGGATAGGCGTGGGCGTCGGCGTCGGCGTTGGCGTCGGATTCGGTGTCGGGTCTGGTGTCGGTGTCGGTGTCGGTGTCGGTGTCGGTGTCGGTGTCGGTGTCGGTGTTGGGTCCGGTGTCGGTGTCGGCGTCGGCGTCGGCGTCGGTGTCGGTGTTGGGTCCGGCGTCGGCGTCGGTGTCGGTGTCGGTGTCGGTGTTGGGTCCGGCGTCGGCGTCGGTGTCGGGTCTGCTATCGGTCTTGGGTCTGGCGTCGGCGTCGGGTCTGGTGTCGGCGTAGGTGTCGGTGTCGGTGTCGGTGCCGGTGCCGGTGTCGGTGTCGGTGCCGGTGTCGGTGTCGGTGCCGGTGTCGGTGTCGGCGTCGGTGTCGGCGTCGGTGTCGGTGTCGGCGTCGGATCTGGTGTCGGGTCTGGTGTCGGTGCCGCAGTTGCCGTTAGGCCATAGCTGGCGCTGCTGGGTGTCGCCACCACACCATCGCTCACGCTGATGCCAATGCCTGCGGCCCCGGCGACGGTAGCTGTAAACGTGGCGCCAGCAATCGCGCTGTTGATCGACGCGGCGGTGCCGCTCAGTTGGATGCCCGTTGTGTTGCTGTCCTCATCCGTCAGGCCGTTGATCGTGCCGTTGGTCGCCGTCAGGATCACGTTCAGCGTGGTGCTATCGACATCGGCCAGCGTGAAATCGGCCAAGGCGGCGGCTGTTCCCGCTGTCACGGCCTGCGCGGTGCCCGGTACACCACCGATGGTGGGCGCGACATTCGCCGCGGCGGCACTCAGGCTGTAAGTGGCAGTAACCGGCGCGACGACCACACCATCGCTCACACTGATGTCAATGCTGGCGACCCCGGCGGCGGTGGCGGTGAAGGTGGCGGCGGCGATGGCGGTATTGATGGCTGAGGCCGTGCCGGTGAGCTGGATGCCCGCCGTGTTGCCGTCGGCGTCGGTCAGGCCGCCGATGACGCCATTGCTGGCCGTCAGCGTAACGCTCAGGCTAGTTGCCCCTTGTTCGGCGTCGTCCACCGTGAAGTCGGCCAGCGCGTCGGCAGTTCCCGCAGTCACGGCCTGCGCGGTACCCGGCACCCCGCTGATGGTGGGCGCGACATTCGCCGCGGCGGCGCTCAGGCTGTAAGTGGCCGTGACCGGCGTGGCGATCACGCCATCGCTCACGCTGACGCCAATGCTGGCGGCGCCTGCGGCGGTGGCGGTGAAGGTGGCGGCCGCGATGG
>JACMLV010000232.1 GCA_014379395.1 Burkholderiaceae bacterium | reverse complement strand
CGAATCCACGGAGGCGCTCTGACTTGCCGGGAGGCCCTCGCCATTGTCGGTGGCCGTAATACGGCAGGAGACTGTCGCGCCGAGGTCCCCGGGCTCAACCCGATAGCTCGACGACGTCACCCACAGCGTGGCCGCCGAGCACATGCTGCGCGAGAGCCAGGCGCGCCTGAAGATCGCAATGACGGCGGCGCACATGGGCGCCTGGAGCCTGGACCTGGCGCGCGGCGCGCTGGCCTACTCGGACGAATTCAGCGAACTGATGGGCCTGCCGAGCGGGGTGTCCCATCCGGACCTCGAGGCGCTGCTGGCGGCGATCCACCGGGACGACCGGGAGCGCATCGGCGCCGTGCTGCGCCACGTCGACATGCTGTCGCCGGCCGGCTGGCTCGATTTCCGCGTGCTCTGGCCGGACGCCAGCGTGCACTGGCTCAGCGCGCACGCCAGCGTCGAGCGCGACGAGGCCGGCGCGGCGCTGAAGGTGACCGGCCTCGGCATGGACATCACCGAGCGCAAGAACAGCGAGCTGGCCTTGCAGCGCGTCAACCGGGCGCTGCGCAGCCTGTCGGCCGTGAACGAGCGCCTGATCCATGAGCAGGACGAGGACGGCCTGCTCACCGCGGTGTGCCGCGTGATCGTCGAACACGGCGGCTACCGCATGGCCTGGGTCGGGCGCGCGCTGCACGACGAGGCGCGCAACGTGCGCTGCCTGGCGCGCTACGGCGACGCCGGCGACTACCTCGAGCGGGCCGCCATCGCCTGGTCGGTCAGCGAGCACGGCCGCGGCGTGACCGGCAGCGCGATCCGCACCGGAACCACGCAGATCAACCAGAACTACGCGCTCGACGCCGGCGGCGCGCCGTGGCGCGAGGACGCGCTCAAGCGCGGTTTCCGCGCCAGCATCGCCTTCCCGCTGCGCGACGCCGGCGGCGTGCACGGCGCGCTGACCATCTACGCCGCCGAGCCCGACTCGTTCGACGCCGACGCCGTCAAGCTGCTGCAGGAGCTGGCCGACGACTTGGCGTTCGGCATCGTCACGCTGCGCATGGTCGCCGAGCGCGACCGCATGGCGCAGGAGCAACACCAGCACGAGGCGCGCCTGCGCGAGAGCCTGATCGACTCGGTCCAGGCGCTCGCCACCACGCTCGAAATGCGCGACCCGTACACGGCCGGGCATCAAAAGCGGGTCGCCGCGCTGGCCAAGGCGATCGGCCAGGAGATGGGCCTGCCGGAGCAGCGCCTGCAGGGCATGCACCTGGCCGCCTCGACCCACGACGTCGGCAAGATCCAGATCCCGTCCGAGATCCTCAACAAGCCCGGGCGCCTGAGCGGCATCGAGATGGAATTGATCCGCACCCACGCCACGGCCGGCCACGACATCCTGAAGGACATCCGCTTCCCCTGGCCGATCGCGCGCATCGTGCACGAGCACCACGAGCACGTCGACGGCAGCGGCTACCCGAACCGCCTGCGCGGCGAGCAGATCCTGCTCGAATCGAGCATCGTCACCGTGGCCGACGTGGTCGAGGCGATGACCTCGCACCGGCCCTACCGGCCGGGCCTGGGCCAGGAGGCCGCGCTCGAGCACATCGTCCAATACCGCGGCAGCTGGTACCGGAACGACGTCGTCGACGCCTGCCTGAAGTTGTTCCACGAAGGCCGCTACGACTTGAAAGTGTAGATACAGCTGAATGACGATCATTGTGAGAAAGGAAAGCCGCATTGCCGCCCTCCGGACCCGCCAACCATAAAAAAACGGAGACAGCCAGGCGGCATGTCTCCGTTTTTTATTCCCGCCCGATGATCGTCAGGCGGCCGCTTTCTTGGCGACCGTCTTCTTGACGGCGACCTTCTTGGCCGGCGCTTTCTTGGCCGGCGCCTTGGCGGCGGCTTTCTTCACCACCGGGGTCGCGGCCTCGTCGCCGGCGACGGCGTCGCCCTCGACCGCGGCGGCGGCGGCCTTGCCCTTGGCCGGCGCCTTCGCCTTGCGCTCTTCAAACTCGAAGCTGACCTTGCCATCCTTGCCCTTGACCAGGAAGGCCTTGAACGGACGGCGGGTGCGCTGCGAGATGAAGCCGGGCAGCAAATCGGTCTTGCCGTCGTTGAGCAGCTTGACCATTTGCTCGGGCAAGATCTCTTGCTGCAAGATGATGCGGCCACTGCGGAAGTCGCAGGTCTTCGGCTTGGCGACGCTGTTTTCGCAGACGTAGGCCAGGCCCATCTCGTAGACGCCGCCGGCGCATTTCGGGCACGGCCCGAGCGCGGTCTGGCCGGTGAAGTCGACGCCCTCGCCGTCCTCGCCCTCGTCGTCGTTCTGGCCGAAGTCGAATTCGAGCTTGCAGTTGTTGATGTCCTCGTCGCGCACGATGCGCAGGATGGCCGCGAACGGCCGCCCCATCTTCGAGCGGAAGCCTTGCAGCGGGCCGATGGTGCGCTCCTTGAGCAGGGATTCGACTTCGTCGATCTCGAACTGGCGGCTGCCCGGCGTCTTGCTCATCGAGAATTCGCACTTGGTGCAGGCGAAACGGCGGTAGTTTTCCTTGACCACGCTGCCGCAGTTCGGGCACGGCGTGTGCAAGGTCGCGTAGTCGCCGGGGATGGTGTCGTTGTCGTATTCCTTGGCGCGCTTGACGATGATTTGCGTCATCTGGGCGATTTCGCGCATGAACTCGTCGCGCGAGATTTTGCCCTTCTCCATCTGCGACAGCTTGTATTCCCACTCGCCGGTCAGTTCCGGCGCGGTCAGTTCGTTCACGCCCAGGCCGCGCAGCAAGGTCATCAGTTGCGACGCCTTGGCGGTCGGAATCAGCTCGCGCCCCTCGCGGATCAGGTAGCGCTCGGTCAGCAAGCCCTCGATGGTGGCCGCGCGCGTGGCCGGCGTGCCCAGGCCCTTGCCGGCCATCGCGTCGCGCAACTCGTCGTCGTCGATCAGCTTGCCGGCCCCCTCCATCGCCGACAGCAGCGTCGCTTCGGTGTAACGCGCGGGCGGCTTGGTGACCAGGCCGTTGGCGCTGACCGTTTCGGTCTGCACCTTCTCGCCCTTGGCCACCGCCACCAGGGTGCCGGCGTTGTCTTTATCCTTGTCGTCGCCGGCCGCTTCCTTGCCGTAGATCGCCAGCCAGCCGGCGTTGGTCATGACCTTGCCCTCGGTCTTGAACTGGTGGCCCGACACTTCGGTGAAGCGGGTGGTGACCTGGAATTCGGCGGCCGGGAAGAACACCGCCATGAAGCGGCGCGTGACCAGGTCGTAGAGCTTCTGTTCCGGCTCGGACAGGTTCTTCGGCGCGATGGTGGTCGGGATGATCGCGAAGTGGTCCGAGATCTTGGTGTTGTCGAAAATGCGCTTGTTCGGCTTGACCCAGCCCTTGTCGAGGATCTGCTTGGCGAACTGGTGGTAATTGTTATTGCCCATCACCGTTTCCAGCGCCTGCTTGACGGTCGGGATGTAGTCTTCCGGCAGGTGGCGCGAATCGGTACGCGGATAGGTCAGCACCTTGTGCTTTTCATACAGCGCCTGGGCCAGGCCGAGCGTGTTCTTGGCCGAGAAGCCGAAGCGCGAGTTGGCCTCGCGCTGCAAGCTGGTCAGGTCGAACAGGGCCGGCGCCATCGAGGTGGTCGGCTTGGCTTCCTCGGTGACGTTGCCCTGGCGGCCGCGGCAGGCGGTGGCGATCGAGTCGGCGGCGGTCTTGCTCCACAGGCGCTCGGCGCGCTTTTCCGGGTCGTTTTCGTCCTTCTTGAACGCGGTGTCGAGCCAGCGCCCCTCGTAGATGCCGGCCGCGCAGACGAACTCGGCGCGCACCTCCCAGAAGTCGCGCGACACGAATTTCTTGATCTTGTCCTCGCGCTCGACGACGATCGACAGCGTCGGCGTCTGCACCCGTCCCACAGTGGTCAGGTAAAAGCCGCCCTCCTTCGAGTTGAAGGCCGTCATCGCGCGGGTGCCGTTAATGCCGATCAGCCAGTCGGCCTCCGAGCGGCAGCGCGCGGCGTCGGCCAGCGGCAGCATCTCCTCGTCGCTGCGCAGCTGCGAAAAGCCGTCGCGGATCGCTCCCGGCGTCATCGATTGCAGCCACAGGCGCTGGATCGGTTGCTTGGCCTTCGCGTTTTGCGCGATCAGGCGGAAAATCAGCTCGCCCTCGCGCCCGGCATCGCATGCGTTGATCAGGCCGGTGACGTCCTTGCGCTTGATAAGCTTGTTGAGCACCTTCAGGCGCGCCTCGGTCTTGGCGATCGGGTTCAGCGCGAAGTAAGGCGGAATCATCGGCAGGTGCGCGAAGCTCCATTTGCCGCGCTTGACGTCGTGCTCTTCGGGCACCGCGATTTCGAGCAGGTGGCCGACGGCCGACGACAGGACGTACTGGTCCGATTCAAAGTACTCATCGTGCTTGGTGAAGCCGCCAAGTGTCTTCGCGATGTCGTTCGCGACAGATGGCTTCTCGGCGATGATGAGGGTTTTGGTCATATTGTCAGGTCTCGAAAGGTATTCTTGGATGGTTTTGCAAGCGCATCATACAGTGCATCGCCGCGGCGCCGAGGCTTTTGTCAAGCGGCTTGAGGGGCGGCGGCCCGAATAAGCGGCCAATGATAAGCGCGTTGCCGATGATTCCGCAAGCGGGCCGGGCGCGTGGTTCGATACGGTTGGGCTGGCGTCCCGGAGCCGGGCACGCGGGATTTTAGTGCAGCAGGCGCGGCGGCTGGTCGTCGTCGGCGCCGAACAGGTCGTCGAAGATCAGGGCGTCCGGTTCCTTGCCCTGGCTCCACAGCAGCATCAGCACGATGACTTTCAGCTTGCCCAGCGCGACCGGGGTTTCGTCGAGCGCGAGCGCGCGTTCGACCACGATCTCGCGTTGCAGCGGGGTCAGCACCTTGGCCGATTCGAGGAACTGGATGAAGCCGATCGCGGCCATGCCGAGCGCCTCGAACTCCTCCTCCACGTAATAGCGGGTGCCGGTCGATTCCGCCGTCGCCGTGTGCTCGGCGCCGGCCATTTCGGTCAGGTCGGTCAGCCACACCAGCGCTTCGGAAATTTCCAGTTCATCGAAGCCGACGGCCGAGAGCTTGCGCGCCAAGGCGGCCGGCTCGGGGCAGGCGTCGGGGCGATAGTAAGTCTCGTAGAGATAAACCAGGATATCGAACATGGCTCTACTCTATCAGTTTAGATCGCTGCGGCACAAGTGCGGGCGCGCCAATCGGGCCGGCCGGGGCCAATCGTCCGGCTCGGCGCCCCGGCTCGGCGCCCCCCCCCTACAGTCCGGCGCGCTGGAACAGGCCGCCCGGCAGGCGTTCGACCAGCCCGG
>JACMLV010000231.1 GCA_014379395.1 Burkholderiaceae bacterium | reverse complement strand
TCAGCTGGCCGTATCAGTGGGCCGACGACGCGCTGCGCGCGTCGAAGCTGGCGCACGCCGGTCTGGCGCCGGGGAAGATGAGCGAACAAACCAACCGCAAGGGCGAGCGCCGCGAGGTGTGGGCGCTGGCGCTGCCGCCGGACTATGCGCAATCCAGCGCGGCACTGGCAAAAACGCAGCTGACCAAAAGCGGCTACCGGCTGGCGGCGCTGCTGCAAGCGATCTGGCCATAGCGGCCCGATGTAGTTCGCTGACCACCTCGCTGACCAGGTGCAGCCGCAGATTGGCGTCGGTGAATTTGTCGCCCGAGTGGCAAGAATCGCATTTCCCCTTGCCGCTGAAGACGGTTTTGCCCGGCTGGCCGCCGCGACATCAAAGCTGCCCATGCCGGCGACACGGGCAGTTGGCCGCATCGGCGGGTCGGCTGGCGCACGCCGGCCCGGCGTGCCTCTACCAGCAGCGCGCGAGCGGGTTGCGCACTTCGCCCAGTTGCTGCCGGAGCGCCACTTGTTGCGCCCGCTGCCCTTGTCCGGCGCGGCATGCGCTAAAGAGCAGCGGCAGCACGGCGCGATTGTCGCCGCTTGCCAGGGCCGTTTCGAAATAGGCCAGCGCGCGCACGCTGTCGCGCCGGGCCAGCGCATCGACTCCCAGCGCATACGCGATTTCGGCCTTGCCGCCGTCCACCGCGCCGCGTGCGATCGCGGCCTCGCGCGGGCTCGAGTCGAGCAGCCAGTAAATCGGCGTCTTCAGGTCGGACCGGTTCATGATTTCGGCGATCATTTGCAGCCGATAGCCCTTCTGCGCGACTTCGCCCGGCTCGTTGAGGGCGGGATGCAGGATGAAGTAGGGGGCGCTGGCCTCGCGCAGCGGCGCCGGCAGGTGCGCGGCGATCCACGGCGAAGTGCGAAACCGCTCGGCGGTCTGGCGCACATCCATCCAGTCGGCGTAAAGCTGGAAATCGGCCTTCGCCGGGAACAACTGGGAATAGCGTTTCGGGAAGTTGTCCGTCAGTGGCAACGCGTCGCCGAGCAGGATTTTCAGCTGCTGCGCATCGGCCATGAAGGTGGTGCCCAGCAGCTCGGGACGTTCCAGTCCCAGCTCTGCCAGCGTGGGGGCGAGCTTCTGGTCGCGCCACATTTGACTGAAATGCGCCGCCGATGGCGCCTTTGCCGCGTGCCGCCCGCCGGTCAGCATCCAGTTCAGCCCGTAGCCGCCCCACAAGCCGCAGTCGTCGAAGGCATTGCAAAAACCCTTGATGATGGCCTTGGCATCGGCGCTCGCCATGTCATGCACCGGCAGCCAGTAGGTGACGAGGCCGCCTTCGTTCAGGCGCGCGCGCATCAGTCGGAAGTATTCCTCGGTGTACAGGCTGACGACGCCGGAGGCGCGCGGCGGCGGCGGTTCGGAGGTGATCAGGTCGAAGCGCCGGGCGGTCGCCTGGAGAAAATACCGGCCATCGTCGATATGCACGCGCACCCGCGGATCTTGCAGCGGGCTGGCGCGGTCCGGATAGGGAATGCCGGCGCCGTTGATGATGTCGCGCGAGATGTCGACGACATCGATTTGTCGCAGCGAGGCGATCTCTGTCAGGCTGCGCGCCGTATTGCCCAGTCCATAACTGATCAGCAGGGCCGAGCGCAGATCGGGGTGCAGCGCCGCCGGCCAGTAGGCGTACAGGCCCATGTAGCGGCGGCTGCCGGGCTCGGAGTCGGACATCGAAAAGCCGTTGGTCATCAAACGGTAGGACACCGGCTGCCCCTGCCAGTCGCGCCGCAGGTACTGCAGCGTTTCGGTCAGCCCTTCGCGCACCGCGACGACATTCGACGATTCGACCGCGCTGAATTTTTTGGCGGCGGTGTCGAGATGGTCTTTCATGCGGCCGAAGGGGAACAGGGCCAGGCCGATGACGACGCCGGCCAGCGCCGCGGTTTGCGCCCAGCGTCCCGCCGGAAAGCTGGGAAGACCTTTCGCCAGCACCAGCGCCAAGGTGGCGATCGCATATGTCGCGGCGATCAGCCACAGCGCGTTTTCGATGCCGGCGCGCGGCAGCAGCACGAATGCCGCCAGCAATGCGCCCAGCATGGCGCCGGTCGTATTGGCGGTCGTCAGCGCGGCTGCGCTTTCCATCTCGGCCAGGGTGAGCGCATGGATGGCCTGGCCGAGCAGGGTGAACAGCACGCCGGACGCCAGCGCCGTGGGGAACATCAGCAGCATCGACAGCCCGGTGATCGAGGCGCTGTCGATGTACCAGATGGAACCGGCCAGGTGCGCGTCGAACAGGCGATAGGAGGCGACGAACAGCACGCCGCACAGGGCGGCGGCGCTGGCGGCGAGGTCGTGCCGTTGCGGCCAGCGTTTGAGCAGCATCCCCGTGAGCAGCCCGCCGCAGGCGATCCCGGCAAGGATCACGGCCAGCATCGCGACGAAGGTCGCGTCGGTGTCGAGAAAAAACAGGCGCAGAAAGCGAAACCAGATCACTTCGGCCGCCAGCAGCGCCGCGCCGGCCAGGCAGCTGGCCAGCAGGATCAACTTGGCGCGCCAGGAGAACGGCGCGCTGGGCGCGGCGATGGTGGCGGGGCCGACGGGCGCCAGGGTGCGCGCGACGATGGTCAAGCTGAGTCCGGCGGCCAGCAGATTGAGCAGGGCGGCGGCCAGGCCGGTGCCGACCAGTCCCAGCGCTTTCACCAGAAATGCTTCGCCGGCGATCGCGCCGGCCATCGCGCCCAGCGTATTGAAGCCATACAGGTGGCCGAGCGCGGTGCCGAAGCCGGTCTTGGTCTGGCACAGCGCTTTCACCAGCAGGGGCAGGGTGGCGCCCATCGCCGTGGTGGGGATCATCAAGAGCAGGAACACCACGATCAGGTGCAGCGGCGTGTAGAGCCAGGAGGCGTTCTCCGCCATGCCCAGCAAGGGCGCCAGCCACGACGCCAGGGCCGGCAGCAGCGGCACCAGCAGCGCGCCGCTGACGGCGATGACGACTTCGACCAGCGCGTAGGTGCGCACCGGGCGCTGGACCAGGTGGCCGAAGCGCCCGGCCAGCACGTTGCCCAAGCCCAGGCCGCCCATATAGGCCGCCAGCGTGATCGAACTGGCCCATACGCTGTTGCCAAAGGCGAGACCGGCGCCGCGCAGCCACAAGGTTTCAAAGAGCAGCCCGGCGGCCCCCGAAATGAAGAAAATGATGCAAAGGATCCACATAGAG
>JACMLV010000230.1 GCA_014379395.1 Burkholderiaceae bacterium | reverse complement strand
GCTTAGTTATCGAGCACGATGCGCAGCATGCGGCGCAGCGGCTCGGCCGCGCCCCACAGCAGCTGGTCGCCGACGGTGAAGGCGGACAGGTAGTCGCCGCCCATGCTCATCTTGCGCAGACGGCCGACCGGGATCGTCAGGCTGCCGGTGGTGGCGGCCGGCGACAGGTCGCGCATCGAGGCCTCGCGGTTGTTCGGCACCACTTTGACCCACTGGTTGTTGCTGGCGATGATGTCGTTGATCTCGTCGAGCGGCACATCCTTGGTCAGCTTGATGGTCAGGGCTTGCGAGTGGCAGCGCATCGCGCCGACGCGCACGCACAGGCCGTCGACCGGGATCTCGCGGCTGCCGCCAAAGTCCGGGCCGAGGCCGAGGATCTTGTTGGTTTCGGCGCCGGCCTTCCACTCTTCCTTGGACTGGCCGTTGCCCAGGTCCTTGTCGATCCAAGGAATCAGGTTGCCCGCCAGCGGCACGCCGAACTGGCGCGTCTCGTCGGCGCTCATGCCATGCTGGGTGGCCAGCACGGTGCGGTCGATTTCAAGGATGGCGGCGGCCGGGTTGTCGAGCAGCGCCTTGACCGAGCTGTTGATGGTGCCGAACTGGGTCAGCAGTTCGCGCATGTGCTGGGCGCCGCCGCCGGAGGCGGCTTGATAGGTCATCGAGCTCATCCAGTCGACCAGGCCGTGCTGGAACAAGCCGCCCAGGCCCATCAGCATGCACGAGACGGTGCAATTGCCGCCGACGAAGTTCTTCACGCCCTTGCCCAGCGCGTCCTTGATCACGTTCAGGTTGACCGGATCGAGCACGATGATGGCGTCCTTTTCCATGCGCAGGGTCGACGCGGCGTCGATCCAGTAGCCGTTCCAGCCGGCCGCGCGCAGTTTCGGAAACACCGCGCTGGTGTAGTCGCCGCCCTGGCAGGAGATGATGATGTCGCACTTGGCGAGCTCGGCGACGCTGTTGGCGTCTTTCAAGACGGTCTCGTTTTTCGCCATCGACGGCGCGGCGCCGCCGGTGTTCGAGGTGGTGAAAAAGACCGGTTCGATGTGGGCGAAATCGCCCTCTTCCTGCATGCGTTGCATCAGGACCGAACCGACCATGCCGCGCCAACCTACCAAGCCAACTAGTTTCATCGCTATTCCTCAACAGTGGACGGGTCGCCCCGCCGTTTCATTTAAAAATCTTTCGCCGTACCGGCCCAGTGTACGCCAGGCGCTTATGCCAAGGCCTTGACCACCGCGTCGCCCATCTCGGCGGTGCCGACCTTGGTGGTGCCGGCCTCGTAAATGTCGCCGGTGCGCAAGCCCTGCGCCAGCACCTTCTTGACGGCGGACTCGATGCGGTCGGCCTGCTCGGTCAAATTGAGCGAGTAGCGCAACATCATCGCCGCCGACAGGATGGTCGCCAGCGGATTGGCGATGCCCTTGCCGGCGATGTCGGGCGCGGAGCCGTGCGACGGCTCGTACAGGCCCTTGTTGTTGGCGTCGAGCGAAGCCGACGGCAGCATGCCGATCGAGCCGGTCAGCATCGCGGCGCAGTCCGACAGGATGTCGCCGAACATGTTACCGGTGACCATGACGTCGAATTTCTTCGGCGCGCGCACCAGTTGCATGGCGGCGTTGTCGACGTACATGTGGTCGAGCGCGACGTCCGGGTACTCCTTCGAGACGTCGATCATGATGTCCTTCCAGAACTGGAAGGTTTCCAGCACGTTGGCCTTGTCGACGCTGGTCAGGCGCTTGTCGCGCTTTTGCGCGGCCTGGAAGGCGACGTGTGCGATGCGGCGGATTTCGCCCTCGGCGTAGCGCATCGTGTCGAAGCCCTCGCGCTGGCCCTTGAACGGGCCGTCCGGGCATTCGCGCACGCCGCGCGGCTGGCCGAAATAAATGTCGCCGGTCAGTTCGCGCACGATCAGGATGTCGAGGCCCGACACCACCTCCGGCTTGAGCGTGGAGGCGCCCGCCAGCTCCGGATACAGGATGGCCGGACGCAGGTTGGCGAACAGGCCGAGGTTCTTGCGCAGGCCGAGGATGGCCTGCTCCGGGCGCAGCGAGCGCTCCAGGTTGTCGTACTGGTAGTCGCCGACGGCGCCGAACAACACCGCGTCGGCCGCCTTGGCCAGCGCCAGCGTGCGCTCGGGCAGCGGGTGGCCGTGCTGGGCGTAGCCGGCGCCGCCGACCGGCTCCGTTTCCAGTTCAAATTTTTCGCCCAGCACGTTCAAGACCTTGACCGCCTGCGCCACGATTTCCGGGCCGATGCCGTCGCCCGGCAAGATTGCAATTTTCATGTTGTTCCAGTGTTAGATGACGTTCGCCAGCCAAGGCTGGCTGGCCAGGTGGCGCTCTTCGAATTCGCGGATCGCGCCGGCGTGGCGCAGGGTCAGGCCGATGTCGTCCAGACCGTTCATCAGGCAATACTTGCGGAAGGCGTCGATCTGGAACGGATACGACAGGCTGCCGTTCGAGGTCGCCACGCACTGCCGCTCGAGGTCGACCACCAGCTTGTAGCCGGGGAAGGCCTTGACCTCGTTGAACAGGTGCTCGATCTGCGCCTCGGGCAGCACGATCGGCAGCAAGCCGTTTTTATAGCAGTTGTTGAAGAAGATATCGGCGAAACTGGGCGCGATGATGGCGCGGAAGCCGTACTGGTCGAGCGCCCACGGCGCGTGCTCGCGCGAGGAGCCGCAGCCGAAATTTTTGCGCGTGAGCAGGATCGAGGCGCCCTGGTAGCGCGCCTCGTTGAGCACGAAGTCCGGATTGAGCGGACGGCGGCTGTTGTCCCGGCCCGGCTCGCCGTGGTCGAGGTAGCGCCACTCGTCGAACAGGTTCGGGCCGAAACCGGTGCGGTGGATCGATTTCAGGAACTGCTTCGGGATGATGGCGTCGGTGTCAACGTTGGCGCGGTCCAGCGGCGCGACCAGGCCCTCGTATATCGTAAATTTTTCCATAGTCTTTCTTGCAATGTGTGGCGCGGCGCCGATGCCGCGACCGGCCTGGCCGGCGGCGGCATCAAACGCTGGCGCGTTTATTTTTTCGCGGCGCTTTCAACCTTCGAACCGACCTTCTGCAGGTCCTCGCCGAAACCGGCGACGGTGTTGCAGCCGGCCAGGAACAGCGCGAGGATGGACAGGGCGAATAGTTTTTTCATTGTGGCTCCAGGCGTAGACAGCGTTGACCGATCGCTTAGCGCAGCGCGCGCACATCGACGAAGTGGCCGGCGATGCCGGCCGCGGCCGCCATCGCGGGCGAGACCAGGTGGGTGCGTCCGCCCGGACCCTGGCGGCCCTCGAAGTTGCGGTTCGAGGTCGAGGCGCAGCGCTCGCCCGGCTCGAGGCGGTCGGCGTTCATCGCCAGGCACATCGAGCAGCCCGGCTCGCGCCATTCGAAACCGGCGGCGCGGAAGATCTGGTCGAGGCCTTCGCGCTCGGCCTGGTCCTTGACCAGGCCCGAGCCCGGCACCACCAGGGCCAGCGTGACGTTGGAGGCGCGGTGTTTGCCGCGCACCACGGCGGCGGCCGCGCGCAAGTCCTCGATGCGCGAATTGGTGCACGAGCCGATGAAGACCTTGTCGATGCGGATGTCCTCGATCGGGGTGTTGGGCTTCAGGTCCATGTAGACCAGCGCCTTTTCGATGGCGTCGCGCCGCACCGGATCTTTTTCATGGTCCGGGTCCGGCACGCGGGCGTCGATGGCGACCACCATTTCGGGCGAGGTGCCCCAGGTCACTTGCGGCTTGATTTCTTGCGCGTCGAGCGTGACGACCAGGTCGAACTTGGCGCCGGCGTCCGAATGCAGGGTGCGCCAGTAGTCGACCGCGCGGTCCCAGTGCGGCCCGGCCGGCGCGAACGGACGACCCTTGACGTAGTCGATGGTGGTGTCGTCGACGCCGATCATGCCGGCGCGCGCGCCGGCCTCGATCGCCATGTTGCACACCGTCATGCGGCCTTCCATCGACAGCGCGCGGATCGCCGCGCCGCCGAATTCGATCGCGTAACCGGTGCCGCCGGCGGTGCCGATGCGGCCGATCACGGCCAGGACGATGTCCTTGGCGGTGACGCCCGCTTGCAGAACGCCGTCGACCTGCACCAGCATGGCCTTCGATTTCTTGGCCAGCAGGGTCTGGGTGGCCAGCACGTGCTCCACTTCCGAGGTGCCGATGCCGTGCGCCAGGCAGCCGAAGGCGCCGTGGGTCGAGGTGTGGGAGTCGCCGCAGACGACCGTCATGCCCGGCAGGGTGGCGCCCTGCTCCGGCCCGATCACGTGCACGATGCCCTGGCGCTTGTCGTTCATGTTGAAATACGTCAGGCCGTAGCTCTTGGCGTTGTGGTCGAGCGTTTCGACCTGCAGGCGCGAAACCGGATCGGCGATGCCGTCGGCGCGGCTGGTGGTCGGCACGTTGTGGTCGGCCACGGCCAGGTTGGCCGACACGCGCCACGGCGCCCGGTTGGCGGCGCGCAGGCCGTCGAAGGCCTGCGGACTGGTCACTTCATGCACCAGGTGGCGGTCGATGTACAAAATCGTGGTGCCGTCTTCTTCGGCCCGTACGATGTGGGAATCCCAGAGTTTGTCGTAAAGCGTCTTCATTGTGATGTATGCGGTGCTGCCACAGCCTATAGTGAGTAATCCCTAGCGATTATGCCATATTTGTGCTTGTTCAAGCCAAAGGACGGCCGCGCCGCGATCGGGCGAAAAAATGCCCGCGCTTGGCGGGCATTGGCTTGGATGCGGCGGGCCGGACTCAGGCCGCCATGCGCACCGTGCTGCGACAGCCGTTGAACAGGAACGACAAGCCCACCACCAGCAGCAGTTCGCCCTCGGCCGAACGGGCGGTGCCGGTGATGCCGTCGACCGCGATGGCGGTCATCGGCTTGATCACCAGGTCGGCGGTGCCATCGACGGCGGCGACGGCGAGGATGTACGGCTGTGGCGCGGCGACAACGATGCCGACCCGTTCGTTGCACGGCTCGTAGCCCAGCGCGCCGGCCAGGGAGCGCACCGGCAGCGGCCGGCCCTGGTCCTTGAGCACGGGCGAGCCGCCCACTTCCATGAAGTTTTCCGGCAATTCGACGACGCGCTGCACGGCCGCCATCGGCAGCGCCAGGGCGGCGCCCGAGGTGCTCACCAGCATGGTCGGCACGATCGACAATTCGATCGGCAGGCGGATCGCGAACTTGGTGCCCTTGCCGAGCTCGGAGTCGATGCGGATCGCGCCGCGGTTCTTCTCGACGGCGGTGCGCACCACGTCCATGCCGACGCCGCGCCCGGACACGCTGGAGGCGACATCCTTGGTCGAGAAGCCCGGCAGAAACACCAGCTGGAACGATTCGTCGTTGGTCAACTGGGCCGATTCGCTGATCAAGCCTTTTTCGAGCGCCTTCTTGCGCAGACGAACCGGGTCCATGCCCTTGCCGTCGTCTTGCAGCACGATCATGACGCTGTTGGCTTCCTGCCAGGCCTTGAGGGCGATGAAGGATTTGGCCGACTTGCCGGCCGCCAGGCGCTCCTCGGGCGACTCGACGCCATGGTCGAGCGCGTTGCGCAGCATGTGCACCAGCGGGTCGTACAGGCTGTCGACGACGACGCGGTCGACTTCGGTCTCGGCGCCCTCGATGGTCAGCTCGACGTCCTTGCCGAGGTCCTTGGCCAACTCGCGCACCAGGCGCGGAAATTTCTGGAACAGGCGGCCGACCGGCTGCATGCGGGTCGCCAGCGTGGCGCGCTGCAGTTCGGTCGAATAGCGCGAGGCGCGTTCGAGCGTTTCGGCCAAGGTCGCCATCAGGGTCGCGGCCTGGCCTTCGAATTTGAATTGCAGCAGGCGCTCGAGCAGCACGGCGGCCTGGTTGGCGGCCTGCACCGATTCGCCCGCCACTTCGAGCAGGGCGTCGAGCTTGACGGCGTCGACGCGGATGCTGTCCTCCTTGACCGGCCGCCGTGCCGGTCCAGGGCGGCAGCATCCGCGACGTGCTTGTCGGGGGCGCTACCCAGAGGCGACGAGGGGGGGCGGGAGAGCCGGGGG
>JACMLV010000004.1 GCA_014379395.1 Burkholderiaceae bacterium | reverse complement strand
GCCCGGCCGACGACGCGCCGCAGGCGTTTCCGGCGGCGCGCAACAACCCGTCGGGCGGCGGCGTGTTCCAGGCCGACGTCGGCCTGTCGCTGACCTCCGACAGCCGCGCCTTCCGGGTCGGCGACGTGGTCACCGTGATCCTGCAGGAAACCACCCAGGCCAGCAAAAAGGCCGGCACCAGCTTCAGCAAGGATTCCGGCTTCAACATCGACGCCCTCACCGTGGCCGGCAAACTGCAGCCGCGCACGGCGACCAGCCTGTCGGCCGGGCGCAACTTCGCCGGCGACTCGGCCAGCACCCAGCAAAACGCGCTGTCGGGCGCGATCACCGTGATCGTCCAGGAGGTGCTGCCCAACGGCCTGCTGCGCGTGGCCGGCGAAAAAAGCCTGACCCTCAACCAGGGCGAGGAATTCGTGCGCCTGCGCGGCTACCTGCGCGCGGCCGACATCGACGCCGACAACCAGGTCTCGTCGCTGCGCATCGCCAACGCCCGCATCGCCTATTCGGCCCAGGGCACCCTGGCCGAGGCCACCCAGCCGGGCTGGCTGATGCGCTTTTTCTCCGGCCCCTTGATGCCGTTTTAAGGATGAACATGATCACATCGCGCCGCCCCGCCCGGTTGCTGCTGGCCGGCCTGGCCTGCATGCTGGGACTGGTCGCGCCGGCCGGCGCCGCGCCGCAGCCGCTGCGCAACCTCGTTTCCATCGAGGGCGTGCGCGACAATCCGCTGATCGGCTACGGCCTGGTGGTCGGCCTGAACGGCAGCGGCGACAGCACCCAGGTCAAGTTCTCCAGCCAGTCGGTGGTCAACATGCTCAAGCAGTTCGGCGTCAAGCTGCCCGACGGCGCCGAGGCGAAAAGCAAGAACGTCGCCACCGTCATGGTCAGCGCGGTGTTCCCGCCCGGCTACCGGCGCGGCCAGGCCATCGACGTCACCGTGTCGTCGCTGGGCGACGCCAAGAGCCTGCGCGGCGGCGCCCTGCTGCTGACCCAGCTGCGCGCGGCCGACAACGAGGTCTACGCGCTGGCGCAGGGCAACGTGGTGGTCGGCGGCCTGACGGCGGCCGGCAAGAGCGGCTCGAGCGTGACGGTGAACACCCCGACCTCGGGCCGCGTTCCGAACGGCGCCATGATCGAGCGCGAGATCAACAGCGACTTCTCGACCCGTCCGACGGTGCGCCTGAGCCTGCGCCACCCGCATTTCGAGACCGCCACCAACATCGTCGAATCGCTCAATCGCCGCTTCGGCCCGGTCGCCAGCACCAGCGACGCCACCAGCGTCGAGGTGGTCGCGCCGGAAAACCCGACCCAGCGCGTGGCCTTCATGGCCAAGCTCGAGGCGCTGCCGATCGAGGTCGGCGTCGGCAGCCCGAAGGTGGTGTTCAATTCGCGCACCGGCACCGTCGTCATCGCCGAGGGCCTGCGCGTCAAAGCCGCCGCCGTCACGCACGGCGCGCTCAAGGTGGTGATCTCGGAGAGCTCGGCCGTCAGCCAGCCCAACGCCCTCAGCAACGGCCGCACCACCGTCACGCCGCAATCGAAGGTCAGCGTCGACCAGGGCTCCGGGCAGATGTTCAAGTGGCCGGCCGGCGCCAAGCTGCAAACCATCATCGACGTCATCAACAGCCTGGGCGCCTCGCCCGACGACATCATGGCGATCCTGCAGGCGCTCGACCAGGCCGGCGCGATCGAGGGCGAACTGGTCGTCATCTAGGAGCAGGCTATGAATTCCATCGACAGCGCCATCAGTGGCTTGAACGGCCCGCCGGCGGACGCGGCGGCCCCGGCCGCCAACCCGGTCGATCCGCACTACGCCGCCAAGGCGACCCGCGCGGCGCTCCAGTTCGAAGGCTTTTTCATCTCGCACATGCTGCGCCAGATGCGCTCGAGCTCGCGCGAGCTGGCCGGCGACGACGCCCTCTTCAAAAGCGACGCCAACAACGACCTGCTCGACATGGCCGACAACATGGTGGCCGACCAGATGGCCGGCCAGCGCGCCTTTGGCGTGGCCGACGCGATTTTGCGCCAGCTGCTGCCTAAGCCGGCCGGCCAGGCGCGCGCCGCCCTGGCGCCAGAAAATCTGCCGCCGCCGCTTAATAAAACGCGGTAAACGGTCGCCTGTTACTAGTAATGGGAAAAAAGGCCGCCGATTGCCATAATTAGGAACGCCGGCCGGTTCCGCTTCATCGAGAAAGACCGCGCCACATGACCATCATCAACAACGCACTGACCGGATCGCTCGCCGCCCAGGTGGCCCTGACCGCGACCAGTCAAAACATCGCCAACCTGCAAACCAAGGGCTACACCCGGCAAGGCGTGCTGCTGACGGCGCTGCAGCCGACGGAGGCGGTCAAGTCGGGCGGCAACGGCGTCGAAGTGAGCGCGCTCATTCGCTTTAGCGACGACTACAAGAACCAGCAGATGTGGCGCTCCAATTCCGAGATCAACCGCTTCTCGCACACCCAGCCCTACCTGACCCAGCTCGAACGCGTGATGGGCGACGCCACCGCCAGCCTGAGCGCCGGCGTGGACGGCTTTTTCGCCGCCCTCAACGCGTCCGACGTCGATCCGACCTCGACCCCGCTGCGCCAGCAGGTGGTGAGCGAGGCCGATTCGATGGCGCAGCACTTCAACAGCATGAACAACGTCGTCAGCAGCCAGTTGCTGTCGCTGCGCCAGCAGCGCAGCGCGATCCCGGCCCAGGCCAACGAGGCCATCGCCGCGATCGCCCTGATGAACCAGAACATCGTCGGCTCCGGCGCGGCCGGCACCAACGTGTCGGCCCTGATCGACGCGCGCGACCAGGCCATCGACGCCCTGGCCGGGCTGATGGCGCTGGAAGTGACGAACCAGGCCGACGGCACGCGCGACGTGTCGCTCAAAAGCGGCCCGCCGCTGGTGATCGGCTCGCTCGGCGGCAGCATCAGCGTGACCGGCTCGGCCACCGGCACCCAGACCATCAACCTGACGTTCGAGACCGCCAACTTCGTGATCGGCAACCAGATCGTCGGCGGGCAGATGGGCGGCCTGGGCGAATTCGAGGAAAAAGTGCTGCTGCCGCTGCAGCAATCGATCGCCGACATCGCCGAAAACATCGCCACCCGCACCAACGACTTGTTGACCGTCGGCTTCGATATGGACGGCGCGGCCGGCCAGCCGCTGTTCACCTTCAACGCCATCGGCAGCGGCGCTTCCGGCATGCTGCGGCTGACCGGCATCACCGCCACCCAGCTGGCCTTCTCGGCCGACGCGGCCAACCCCGGCAACAGCGACAACCTGGTGCAGATCATCGCCCTGATGAACACGCCGATCACCGTCAGCTCGATCGGCTCGGTGCTGCTGGGCGACGCCGACACCCAGCTGGTGGGCAAGCTGGGCATCGACAGCAAGCAAAACATCGCCCTGCTCTCGACGGCCGACACGGTGCGCTCGCAGGCCATTTCGGACTGGCAGTCGACCAGCGGCGTCAACCGCGACGAGGAGGCGGTCGACCTGGTCGAATTCCAGAACATGTTCCAGGCCAACATGAAAGTGATCGCCGTCGCCAACAGCCTGTTCGACGCCACTTTGGCCATGATGAATTAAGGACTACGCCATGCGCATCGCCAGCTCCCAATTTCAAGCCACGATGGACCGCTCGCTGCAGGTCAATCAGGAACGCATCACCGTCCTGACCCAGCAGATGGCCTCCGGCCAGCGCATCATGCTGCCGTCGGACGATCCGATCGGCGCGGTGCGCCTGTCGCGCCTGACCCGCGAAGAGACCATGATCCAGCAGTACAAGGACAACATCGCGGCGGTGAAAAGCCGCATGTTCAGCGACGAGCAATTTTTGTCGAGCATCACCATCGACATGACCGAGGCGCGCGACCTGCTGGTGTGGGCCTCGGACGGCGCCAACACCCCGGGCGACTTGAATTCGATGGTGACGGCGATCACCGCGCTGCGCGACAGCATCTTCTACACCACCAACACCAAGGACCAGGAGGGGCGCTACATCTTCTCCGGCACCGCCGCCACCACCGCGCCGGTGACCTACGACCCGACCCAGGCGGCCGGCGCGCGCTACAGCTTCACCGGCAACGCCGACTCGCAGCTCGTCATCGTCGGCAACGACATCACGCAGGCGGCCAACGTCAGCCTGATGGGCATCGAGGCGCTGCTGAACCACATGGACGCGGTCGCCGACGCGGCCTCGCAACCGGGCGTGAGCGCCAACACCGAACCGACCCACAGCATCGTGCGCGACGCGCTCGACGGCATCGACACCGTCATGACGCTGGTGTCGAACAAGATCGCCATCTCGGGCGGCTCGCAAAAGATCCTCGGCACGCTGAACGACAACCTGTCCAACGTCAGCCTGTCGAACAACATGGCGCTGCACGACATCGGCGCGCTCGACTTCGGTTTCGCGGCGACCGATCTGAACGGCTACAAGACCTCCCTCGAGGCGACCTACAAGGCGTATGCCAACGTCGGTCACCTTTCCCTTTTCGACTTGCTCTAAGCCACCATGCAAATCGCCCAACTCAACACGTCCTCGGGGATCGGCCAAGGCGTCGCCGGCGTCGCCGCCGGCGCGCCCGACCAGGCCGCCAGCGTCCAATCGGTGCTCTCCGGCAAGGGCGTGAACGCGCCCGAGTCGGCCCCGGCGCGCCCGGCCCCGGCGCCGCTGCGGCGCGGCCTGAGCAGTTGGGACCACCAGTTGCAGGGCGAAATCTCGAGCGCCCAGCAGGCGCTCGACTTCCTCGAGCAAAGCGCCGGCCAGTTGCAGGCGTTGAAGAACGAATTGCTCGCCAAGCTGGACGCGCGCGCCGGGCGCGACGGCCAGGTCGAGGCGCGCGTGCGCCAGTTCAGCGCCACCTGGCGCAACCGCGCCAGCGCCTCCGGCGGCACGCTCGACGCGCAACTGAGCTACAGCAGCCCGGAGCCGGCCAGCCAGCGCTTCAGCATCCGCGGCCTCACCATGGCCAATTTGCAGGCCGGCGGCAGGGAGGTGCTGTCGTTTTCGGTGGGCGGCTCGAGCCAGAATCTGAGCTCGGTCAACATCGAGCCCGGCCTGTCGGCGCAGGAGATCGTGCAGCGCTTCGACAACGCGCTGGCGCCGGCCAACATCCGCGTGTCCGCCGGCGCCAACGGCGCGCTGGTGTTCAGCACGCCGGAGCCGGCCTGGGCCGGGGTGCGCGACACGCTGGCCGTGCGCGGCAGCGGCATCCGCTTTCCGGATGGCCAGTTAAGCCGCGTCAAGACCGACGAGGAGGCGCCGATCGTCGCCCCCGAGGGCTGGAGCACCGCCGACATCGAGGCGCTGCGCAGCACCTTGCGCCAAGTGGTGCAGGCGCTGGCCCAGGTGCAACTGGCGCGCGACTCGGTCAACCGCGCCCTGTCGGCGGCCACCAGCCGCGCCGACGCGGCCCAGCCGATCGACATCGGAGCGAGCATGGAACTGCTGGCGAACCAGTTCATCACCACCGCCGGCAACTCCGACTACGAATCGCTGCGCTCGATCAGCTCGTCGCTCCAAGGCGTCAGCCGCCAGCGCGTGCTGTCCCTGCTGAGCCTGCGCTAGTGTAGTGTTGCGCGCTGATTGCGACTTATAAAAATAGCGGATTTTTCGCCGAGACAAGGAAAAAACCGCAGCAATACCGAGGTATTGCGAGGATTTTTGACGCGGTATCGGCGGAAAAGACGCAT
>JACMLV010000229.1 GCA_014379395.1 Burkholderiaceae bacterium | reverse complement strand
GGTTTTAAGGCCATGCTCAGCTTCGCACTCATCACCGAGGGCATCACAGACCAAGCCGTTCTCGAAGCCATTCTTTACGGCTATTACGACGAAGAGCCGGAAGTCAATTCCATTCAGCCGGCAAGGGACGCCACCGACGAAAGCCGGCAAGGCAATTTCGCCAATTGGGAAAAAGTCATCGAGTACTGCGGCTCCGATATTTTCCGCGAAATTTTCCTATTCAACGACTACGTCATCATCCAAATCGACACGGATATCTGCGACCATCCGAACCTGAACATCCCGATTACCGAGGGCGGCAAGGATCGCCCGGCGGCCGAGCTTATCGCGGACATGAAGGCGCATATCGTATCGAAAATTTGCCCAGCGATTTACGATGAATTTGGCGACAAGATAATTTTCGCCATCTCGATGCATTCGCTGGAGTGCTGGCTTCTACCGTTGCATATCAAGGAGAAGCGCAGCGCCTCGCGCACCAAAAATTGCGAAGAGCATTTGAAGAACACCCTCAAAAAAGATGGGGTTCGTTGCGAGAAAGACTACAGAACATACCAAGCTCTGGCAAAAGGATACGAGAAGCGGAAAAATATCGACCTGGGCAGAACGAGAAATGAAAGTTTCGACATCTTCCTGACCTCGCTTCCAATTTCCTAGAATTTCACGGCGCCCTACCGTTCCCGATCCGCCGCGAAGGCCAGGCAAGCGAGCACGTCCTCGCGAGTAAGCTCCGGATAGTCGGAGACAATCTCATCGATATCCATGCCGCCGGCCAGCCACTGCAAAACGTCCTGCACTGTGATGCGCAAGCCGCGAATGCAAGGCTGGCCGCCGCGCTTGCCCGGTTCGAGCGTGATGATGCTGTGGTAGTCGGCCATGTCGCCTCCTGAAGCGCAAGGATCGAGTGATCGTAGCATGGGTGCAGACGGCGTTCAGGGGGGGCGATTCTTTATCTGTCCGACAACACAAAACCGCGCTCCGCCACCCCCGTCGGCCATGCCCGCCAGCGGCCCGGCGGGCCGCCTTTCCTTTCCCATATAAAAGCAAAACCTTTATAATTGACGCGCTTAGCCGGCGAGAGAGGCACGCCGCCGGCGGCCTTCGCATCTTCCAGTGGCCTTTATGACTACCAAAAAACCGATCAAGCATTACCTCCAGTTCGCCGACTTCACGCTGGCCGAATACGACTACGTGATCGAGCGCGCGCACCGGATCAAGCGCAAGTTCAAGAACTACGAGATCTACCACCCGCTCACCGACCGCACCATGGTGATGGTGTTCGAAAAGAACTCGACCCGCACCCGCCTCTCGTTCGAGGCCGGCATGTCGCAGCTCGGCGGCGCCGCCATCTACCTGAACACCCGCGACAGCCAGCTCGGCCGCGGCGAGCCGGTCGAGGACGCCGGCCAGGTGATGTCGCGCATGTGCGACATCATCATGATCCGCACCTTCGGCCAGGACATCATCGAGCGCTTCGCCGCCAATTCGCGCGTGCCGGTGATCAACGGCCTGACCAACGAACACCATCCGTGCCAGGTGCTGGCCGACATCTTCACCTTCATCGAAAAGCGCGGCTCGATCGCCGGCAAGGTGGTGGCCTGGATCGGCGACGCCAACAACATGCTGTACTCGTGGCTCCAAGCCGCCGAGGTGTTCGGCTTCCACCTGAACGTCTCGACGCCGAAGGGCTACGACATCGACCTGTCGCTGGTGAAAACCGCGCGCTACACCTTCTTCGCCAACCCGTCCGACGCCTGCGAGGGCGCGCACCTGGTCAACACCGACGTCTGGACCAGCATGGGTTACGAGGCCGAGAACGCGGCCCGCATCAAGGCCTTCGACGGCTGGATCGTCGACGGCGCCAAGATGGCGCGCGCCGCCCCCGACGCGCTGTTCATGCACTGCCTGCCTGCCCACCGCGGCGAGGAGGTGGCCGCCGAGGTGATCGACGGTCCGCAGTCGGTGGTCTGGGAAGAGGCCGAAAACCGCCTGCACGTGCAGAAGGCGCTGATCGAATACCTGCTGCTGGGCCGCATCGACCCGGCCAACTGAATTAACCGCATCAATGAAAAATGGAAGCCCTATGAGCGATATTAAAAAAGTAGTCCTGGCCTATTCCGGCGGCCTCGACACCTCCGTCATCCTGAAATGGCTGCAAGACGAATACCAGTGCGAGATCGTCACCTTCACGGCCGACCTCGGCCAGGGCGAGGAACTCGAGCCGGCGCGCGCCAAGGCCATCAAGTTCGGCATCAAGCCGGAGAACATCTACATCGACGACGTGCGCGAGGAATTCGTGCGCGACTTCGTGTTCCCGATGTTCCGCGCCAACACCGTGTACGAAGGCGAATACCTGCTGGGCACCTCGATCGCCCGTCCCCTGATCGCCAAGCGCCTGATCGAGATCACCCGCGAAACCGGCGCCGACGCGATTTCGCACGGCGCCACCGGCAAGGGCAACGACCAGGTGCGCTTCGAGCTCGGCGCCTACGCTTTGAAACCGGACGTCAAGATCATCGCCCCGTGGCGCGAATGGGATCTGCTGTCGCGCGAGAAGCTGCTGCAATACGCGGCCGACGCCGGCATCGAGATCGACATGAAGCACAAGAACGGCGGCGCGCCGTACTCGATGGACGCCAACCTGCTGCACATCAGCTTCGAGGGCCGCCATCTGGAAAACCCGAGCGCCGAGGCCGAGGAAAGCATGTGGCGCTGGACGGTCAGCCCGGAGGCGGCGCCGGACACCCCGGAATACCTGGACGTCGAATTCGAACAGGGCGACATCGTGGCCCTGAACGGCGTGCGCCTGTCGCCGGCCGCCGTGTTGACGGAACTGAACCGCCTGGGCGGCAAGCACGGCATCGGGCGCCTCGACCTGGTCGAGAACCGCTACGTCGGCATGAAGTCGCGCGGCTGCTATGAAACCCCGGGCGGCACCATCATGCTGCGCGCCCACCGCGCGATCGAATCGATCACGCTCGACCGCGAAGTGGCGCATCTGAAGGACGACCTGATGCCGCGCTACGCCTCGATGATCTACAACGGCTACTGGTGGGCGCCGGAGCGCCTGGCGCTGCAAACCCTGATCGACCACACGCAGCAATGCGTCAACGGCTGGGTGCGCATGAAGCTCTACAAGGGCAATGTGATCGTCGTCTCGCGCGATTCGAAGACCGACTCGCTGTTCGACATGAACATCGCCACCTTCGACGAGGACGGCGGCGCCTACAACCAGGCCGACGCCGGCGGCTTCATCAAGTTGAACGCGCTGCGCATGCGCATCGCCGCCATCGCGCGCGAAAAGCGCGGCATGTAACGCGGCATGCGCCGCGCCAGCGTGGCACCGGCGCGGGCCGCCCCTTGTGGCGGCCCGCGCCGTTTTCGCAGAGCGCCATTGGCAAGCAAAAACGTTGCACTGTTGAAAATTAATTTGTCCGATCGGAGAGTCCCATGTTTGCTGACATGAGCATCAAGAAAAAGCTATACCTCGGCTTTGGCGCCATCGTCGCCATCATTTTGATGCTGCTCGCCCTCGCCTATACCAATTTCTCCCGCCTGTCCGAGGCCAGCGCCTGGGACCGGCACACGATCAAGGTGTTGCTCGAAATCGACCAGGTCGCCAACGACATCCTCGACACCCAGGTCCAGTTGCGCGGTTTCCTACTGACCGGCAACGAAGCGCGCATGAAGCTCGACAAGACCTCGGTGGACCAGCACATCGGCAAGCTGCTCACCCTGACCGCCGACAACCCGTCCCAGCAGGAACGTTTCAAAAAGCTGGCGCCGCTGTTCTCCGACTGGTTCAAAAACGTCGTCGATCAGCAAGTGACGCGCCGCCGCGCGCTCGGCAACGCGCCCGCCGCGGCCGACACGATAGGCCGCTCGGCCCTGCTCGAGGAAAGCATCAGCAGCACCGGCGAGATGCACCAGCTGCTCAATGCCGCCGCGCTCGAGGAGAACCGCCTGCTGGCGGAACGCTCGCAAACGTCGCAGCAAATGCAACAGAACATGATGATGCTGCTTTCGGCCGGCGGACTCGTTTGCGTGACGCTGGCGCTGGCGGTGTCCTACCTGCTGGGCCGGGCGATCCTGAACCCGCTCAACAACCTGACCCATGCCGTCAACCGCTTCGCCAGCGGCGCGCGCGGCGAGCGCGCGGTGCTGCTGTCGAAGGACGAGCTGGGCCTGGTCGCGCTCGAATTCAACCGCATGGCGCAAGCCATCGAGGACAGCCAGGCCAATGAGCTGGCCGCCACCAACGCCTTGAAAGCGAAGGTCGACTCCTTGCTCGAAGTGGTCTCGAAGGCCGCCTCGGGCGACCTGACCGGCAAGGTCGACGTCACCGGCGCGGACGCCATCGGCCAGCTCGGCGACGGCCTGGCGACGATGTTCCAGAATCTGCGCAGCCTGCTCAACAACGTGCAGAAGGCCGGCATCCAGGTCACCAGCTCGGCCACCGAGATCGCCGCCTCGGCGCGCCAGCAGGAGGCCACCGGCATCGAGCAGGCTCAGACCAGCGTGGAAATCCTCAGCACCACCAAGGAAATCTCGGCCAACACCAGTCAATTGCTCAAGACCATGGAGGAGGCCACCGCCGTGGCCGAGTACACCACCAGCGCCACCGCCGAGGCGCAGGGCAACTTGAAGCGCATGGACCAGACCATGCAGCACATGGTCGCCGCGACCGACTCGATCAACGCCAAGCTGGCGGCCCTGTCGGAGAAGGCGAGCAACATCAACGGCGTGTTGATCACCATCACCAAGGTGGCCGACCAGACCAACATCCTCTCGCTCAACGCCGCCATCGAGGCCGAGAAGGCCGGCGAGGCCGGCCGCGGCTTCTCGGTGGTCGCCACCGAGATCCGGCGCCTGGCCGACCAGACCTCGGTGTCGACCTGGGACATCGAGCAGATGTTGAAGGAGATGCAGTCGGCGGTGTCGGCCAGCGTGATGGGCATGGACAAGTTCTCCGAGGAGATCCGGCGCAGCGTCGGCGAGGTGCGCCTGGTGGCCGAGCAGCTCTCGTCGATGATGGACCAGGTGCAAAAGCTGGCGCCGCAGTTCGACGCCGTCCTGCAGGGCATGCAGTCGCAGGCCACCGGCGCGTCGCAGATCTCGTCGACCATGATGCAGCTCAACGACGCCACCCAGCAGACGGTCGAGTCGCTCAAGGCCACCAGCGAGGCGGTGCACCAGCTGCAATACGCGGCCGGCGACCTGCAGGCCAGCGTGTCCAACTTCGCCGTCGCCATCTAGTGTAGTGTTGCGCTCTTCTTGCGAGATAAAAATGCGTCTTTTCCGCCGATACCGCGTCAAAAATCCTCGCAATACCTCGGTACTGCTGCGGTTTTTTCCTTGTCTCGACGAAAAATCCGCTATTTTTATCAGTCGCAATCAACGCGCAACACTCCACTAGCATCGCGCCATGAAAACGCTGATCTTCCACATCGGGCCCGATCCCTACGGGCTGCGGCTGGACGCCATCGTGCGCGTGCTGCCGCTGCTGGAACTGAAGCAGCTGCCGCTGGCCCCGGCCGCGGTGGCCGGCCTGATGGATTACCAGGGCGCGCCGGTGCCGGTGATCGACCTGTCGGTGCTGGCCGGCCTGGCGCCGTGCCAGGAATATTTCGACACCCGCATCCTGCTGGTCGACTACACCGCGCCCGACGGCGCGCACCATCGGCTCGGCCTGCTGGCCGAACACGTGCGCGGCATCCGCGAGCTGGCGCCCGAGGCGCTGCGCG
>JACMLV010000228.1 GCA_014379395.1 Burkholderiaceae bacterium | reverse complement strand
AATCCTCGCAATACCTCGGTATTGCTGCGGTTTTTTCCTTGTCTCGGCGAAAAATCCGCTATTTTTATAAGTCGCAATCAGCGCGCAACACTACACTAGGAGTCTGTCGGACTTAGGCTCGTCGGCTGCAAAAATACCTGGGCGGTCCATATTTCGCCGTTTTCTCGGCCAATAGCTCGCTATTGGCACTGCGAAACCGTCAAAATCTGGCCTCGCCCAGCTATTTTTTCGCTTCGACTCCCTAAGTCCGACAGCTTCCTAGCTGCGCGGCTTGCCCGGCGAGCAGGATTTCGAATTCGGCAGCCGGGAGCGGCCGGGAAAACCAGTAGCCCTGGCCGTAGTCGCAGCCGGCGCCGAGCAGCAGGTCGCGCTGGGCCTCGGTCTCGATGCCCTCGCCGATGACGCGCATGCCCAGCTCGTGGGCCATGACGATGATCGCCTTCGACAGCGCCAGGTCGCGCGAGCCGGGCGCCAGGTTGTGGATGAAGGATTGGTCGATCTTCAGGTAGTCGAGGTTGAACTGGTTCAGGTAGGACAGCGACGAGTAGCCGGTGCCGAAGTCGTCGAGCGAGAGTTCGACCCCGGCCTGGCGGAACGCGCCCAGGGCGGCGCGCACGTTCGGCTTGTCCATCAGCAGCACGCCCTCGGTGATCTCGATCATCACGCCGTCGCCGCCCACGCCGGCGGCGCGCATCTGCTCCTGCCAGCGGCCGGCGTGCGCCTCGGACAACAGCTGCACCGGCGAGACGTTGACGCCGATCTTGAACGGGCGCCCCAGCAGGTCGCTCCAGCGGCGGCCGCAGCGCAGCGCCTCGCGGAACACCCAGTCGCCGACTTCGACGATCAGGCCGGTTTCCTCGAGCACGCCGATGAACTCGGCCGGCAGCACCGTGCCGCGCTGCGGATGGTGCCAGCGCAGCAGGGCCTCGGCCTTGACCAGGCGTCCGCTGCGCAGGTCGACGACGGGCTGGAAATACAGTTCGAAGGCTTGCTCCGGCAGTGCCGTGTGCAGGTCGCGGATCAGGTGCGCGCGGCGCACCGAGCGTTCCTCGAGGGCGGCCGAAAAATAGCAGAAGCGGTTGCGCCCGTCCGCCTTGGACTGGTACATGGCCTGGTCGGCGTTCTTGAGCAGCGTGACCGGGTCGCGCGAATCGGCCGGATAGAGCGCCGCGCCGATGCTGGCCGAGATGTTGGCGCTCACCTCACCCAGCGTGTATTGCTTGGCCAGCGCCGCCAGCAGCGCGCGCGCCACGCCGGCGACGTGCCGCAGATCGACGATGTCGGGCAGGATCACGGCGAATTCGTCGCCGCCCAGGCGCGCCACGGTGTCGGACTCGCGCAGGCAGGCGGTGATGCGGGCGGCGGCGTCGACCAGCAGGTCGTCGCCCACCAGGTGGCCGTAGGTGTCGTTGACCTCCTTGAAGAAATCGAGGTCGATCAGCAGCAGCGCCAGGTTGGTGCCGGCGCGGGTGGCGCGCTTGATGCCCTGCGCCAGCCGGTCGGCGAACAGGCGCCGGTTCGGCAACTGGGTCAGGGCGTCGAAATTGGCCTGGGTCCAGACCAGCTTTTCGGTTTTCTTCTTCTCGGTGATGTCGGAAAACAGCGCCACGTAGCGGTACGGCGCGCCGTGGCTGGCGATCACGTTGATGGTCAGCCACTCGACATACACCTCGCCGTCCTTGCGCCGGTTCCAGATCTCGCCGCACCAGTTGCCGCGTGCGTTGAGCGCGTCCCACATGTCGCGGTAGAAGCCCGGCTCCTGGCGCCCGGAGCCGAGCACAGACGGCTTGCGGCCGATCACCTCGTCGGGCGCGTAGCCGGTGATCTTGGTGAAGGCGGGATTGACCGACAGGATCAGGTTGCGCTCGTCGGTGACGATCATCGCCTCGCTGCTCGATTCGTACACCGAGGAGGCTAGTTGCAATTGCTTGAACACGTGCTCGGAGCGGTCCGACAGCAGCACGCACAGCGCCGGGCAAGCTTCGATCTCGACCGCCGTGACCGACATTTGCAGCGGCAGGCCGGCGCCGGCGCCGTTGACGAACAACACTTCGTTGCGGCTGGCGCCGGCGCGCGCGGCGGCCAGGATCGCGGCCAGGCCGGCGTGGGCGTCGGGGCCGATGAAGCGCAACAGGGACTTGCCGACCAGCTGGTCGAGCGGGACGCCGAGCAGGGCCGCCAGGCGCGCGTTGCAGTAGACGATCAGGCCGTCGATCAGGATGGCGGCGCCCTCGTTCATGATCTCGACCATGGCGCGGAAGGCGGCCTCGGCCCCTTGCGGCGCGAAGCCGTCCGCGCCATCCCGGCCGGCGGCGTCGTCCCGGGGCGGCGCGCCGTTGCCCCATTGCTTGTTATCCATCATTGGCCCCTATCCCTTCGCCTTCGCGCACCCGCTGGTGCGCAAGTGTGGCCAGATGAGCCCGCGTCCGGTGTCGGATCGGTCGCCAGTCATCAACATGTTCTGTCTTTTCGCGGACCACCGCCCCACGCTTTGAGGGTAGTGTTTCCATTGAATTGGCTGTTTCCTAAAGGCAAAACAATTTATTTTACCTGAATCAATTTTTTTGAAATGTTAATAAATAACTGTGCCATTT
>JACMLV010000024.1 GCA_014379395.1 Burkholderiaceae bacterium | reverse complement strand
GCCGGCAGCCCGGTCGAAATCTGGGTCGTGCCGACCGACGAGGGCCGCGTCGCCGCGGCCGACGCGGTGCGCCTGCTGGGCGCCGCCAGCGAGATGCGCCTGCGCGCCGCCTGACCCGCAACCCGAACCACAATTGACCCGCAACTAACCTTACCCATCCACCAAAGAAGAGAAACACGATGCTCTACAAATTGCACGAAACCCAGCACGCCGCCCTCCAACCGCTGCTGCAATGGTCACAAGTGGCGGCCAAGATGTTCTCGTCCCCGGTTTCCCCGTTCGCCCACTCGCCGTTCTCGCAAGACCTGGCGGCCGGCTGCGAACTGCTGTACCGGCTCGGCAAGGACTACGACAAGCCGCACTTCGAGATCAAGTCGACCCTGTTCAAGGGCAAGGAAGTGGGCGTGCGCGAGACCACCGTCAGCAAGAAGCCGTTCTGCACGCTGCGCCACTTCAAGAAGCACCTGGAGCAGGATCTGCCGATCAAGGAGCATCCGACCGTGCTGCTGGTGGCGCCGCTGTCGGGCCACTACGCGACGCTGCTGCGCGAGACCGTCAAGGGCCTGCTGCACGACCATGACGTCTACATCACCGACTGGGTCGACGCGCGCACCGTGCCGGTCGAGAAAGGCTCGTTCCACCTGCACGACTACGTGCACTACGTGCAGGACTTCATCCGCCTGCTCGGCCCGGACGTGCACGTCATCGCGATCTGCCAGCCGACCGTGCCGGTGCTGGGCGCGGTGTCCCTGATGGCCAGCGAAAAGGAGGCGCTGCCGCGCACCATGACGCTGATGGGCGGGCCGATCGACGGCCGCGTCTCGCCGACCAAGGTCAACAAGCTGGCGATGGAAAAGCCGTATTCGTGGTTCGAGGACAACGTGATTTACAAGGTGCCGGACAATTATCCGGGCGCCGGGCGCAAGGTCTATCCGGGCTTCCTGCAATACGCCGCCTTCGTCGCGATGCACCCGGAAAAGCACTCGCAAAGCTATCTCGACTTCTTCAAGGAGCGCGCCGCCGGCCGCCCCGGCACCCAGCACCTGAAGTTCTACGACGAGTACAACGCCGTGCTCGACATGGACGCCGAGTTCTACCTGGAGACGATCAAGGTGGTGTTCCAGGACTTCGACCTGCCCAAGGGCGAGTGGGAGGTGGACGGCAAGCGCGTGCGGCCGCAGGACATCGTCGGCACCGCGCTGTTGACCATCGAGGGCGCCAAGGACGACATCTGCGGCCCGGGCCAGACCGAGGCGGCGCACAAACTGTGCGCGTCGATCCCGGCCGCCGCCAAGCACCACGTGACGGTGCCGGAGGCGGGCCACTTCGGCATCTTCTCCGGGCACCGCTGGCACGACGAGGTGTGCCCGAAGATCAGCGCCTTCATCCGCGAGCACAGCCGCTGATGGGCGCGCCGCTGTTTCCCCAGCCGTTCTCGCTGGCCGGCAAGCGCGGCCTGATCGTCGGCCTGGCCAACGAGCAGAGCATCGCCTACGGCTGCGCGCGGGCGGCCGGCGCGCTGGGCGCCTCGCTGGTGCTGTCGTGCGTCAACGAAAAGGCGCTGCAGGTGGTCGGGCCGCTGGCGGCCAACCTGGACGCCCCGCTGCTCATCTGCAACGTCGAACAGGTCGGCGCGCTGGAGGAATTGACCGATGCCGCGCTCGGCGTGCTGGGCGGCTTCGACTTCGTGATCCACTCGATCGCGTGGGCTCCGGCCGACGACCTGCACGGGCGCGTGATCGACAGCTCCAGCGCCGGCTTCCTGCGCGCGATGAACGTGTCGTGCCACTCGTTCGCGCAGCTGGCGCGCCTGTGCGAGCCGCACATGCGCAACGGCGGCAGCATGATCACCATGAGCTACCTCGGCGCCGAGGGCGCGG
>JACMLV010000023.1 GCA_014379395.1 Burkholderiaceae bacterium | reverse complement strand
CAGTCCGATGAGCGCGCCGAGCGCCGCCGCGAGTATTGCGCTTTCCATGAACGGGGTTCAGTTCAGAGGAGGTTGATGGGAAGCTTGAGGTAGCGCACGCCGTTGTCTTCCGGCGGCGGCAGCTTGCCGGCGCGCACATTGACTTGTACCGATGGCAGGATCAGGGCCGGCATTGGCAGCGTCTTGTCGCGTGCGGTGCGCATGGCGACAAATTGCGCTTCGGTGATGCCGTCATGCACATGGATATTCCGCGCGCGTTGTTCTGCAACGCTGGCGACCCACAACGGCCCGCGACCTTCGGGCGGGTAGTCATGGCACAGATGCAACCGCGTATCCGGCGCCAGCGCCAGGATCTTTCCGATCGAGCGATACAATGTGGCCGCGTCGCCTCCAGGGAAATCACAGCGGGCTGTGCCGGAATCGGGCATGAACAGCGTGTCGCCCACAAAAGCATCCTGGCCGACGATATAGCTCACGCAGGCCGGCGTGTGTCCCGGCGTATGCAGCGCGCGCACGTCGAGCTCGCCGATCCTGAACTGTTCGCCGTCGTCGAACAAGTGATCGAAATCGCGGCCTTCGGTGTCCATGTCCTTGGCGTTGAAGATGTTCTTGAATACCTGCTGCACTTCGCGGATATGGCGGCCGATGCCGATTTTGCCGCCGAGTTTTTCCTTCAGGTAGGGGGCGGCGGAGAGGTGGTCTGCATGGGCGTGGGTTTCCAGCAGCCACTCGACGCTCAAGCCCGCCCGCCGGATATGGGCGATCAGCCGGTCGGCGCTGGCGTGCGCGACGCGGCCCGATTTCGCATCGAAGTCGAGCACGCTGTCGATGATCGCCGCGCGCAGCGTCGCCGGATCGGACACGACATGGCTGACGGTGGAAGTGTCCGGATCAAAAAACGATTGGATCGTGGGCGGTTGCATGATGTTTTTGTTTTTCGATTGCTGTGTTAAGTGCCGCCCGCGCCAAAGTTCTCGGGCATTTGCAGCGCCACCACTTCGCCGCGCGCCGTGGTGACACCCCCGGCCATCACGGTCGTTTCCACCACCACCTTGCGGCCCTTGATCTCCTTGACGCGGCCGCGAATTTCCAACACCCCCGAGAGCGGGGTTGGCTTGAGGAAGTCGACGTGCAGCGAGCCGGTGACGAAGCGGAAAGGCGGCAGTGTATCCATATCCCGCTCCTCTGCCCGGTACATGGCCGCCGCCGCCGTGCCGGTGCTGTGGCAGTCGATCAGGGAGGCGATCAAGCCGCCATAGGTAAAGCCAGGCACGGCCGTGTGGTAAGGCTCGGGCGTGAACTGCGTCACGGTCTCATCGCCATCCCAATGGGTCTGGATCCGGTGACCGTGGGTGTTAAGACGGCCGCAGCCGTAGCAATGCGCGAGGTTGTCTGGGTAATGATCCTGGAACGCTTTCATTGGGTCTCCTGGGGGGATAACATCGGATTGGTTTGGGTTATATCGATTGTCTCACGTTGCGCGCGCCGCATTGCATTAGAGCAAGACTCGGAGGTGGCTTGGCGGTTGACCATGTGGTCGGCCATATGGGAAAAGGTTCCAATCAGACCGTCGCGCAACACCTGATCCCCCACCTGCTCGTTGAGCGCTTGCGTCATGCACAGCATCCACTCGTCGCGTTCCCGCGATCCGAGCGCGGAGGGCAGATGCCGCTGGCGCAGGCGCGGGTGGCCGTTCTTCTCGATATAGAGCGGTGGGCCGCCGGCGAGCGCGGTAGTGTCGCGATCACTGTGAAAATTTGAGAAAAACGGCCAACGCCAGCGCCGCGGCGCAGGCCCATCCCGAAAACAGGCTGCGCCACGCCAACGCGCGCGGCACGAACCCGACGCCGCGCACGAACCCGGCGCTCATGGCCCAAAAAACGGACATGGACAGCCAATGGTCGGCTTGTCCCGCCGCATTTGTCATCAGGGGCGGGTATAAGGTGCCCACCAACATGATGAGCACAGCAGTGGCCAGGCTTTGCGGATGCATGCGCGAGGGCGGTGTTTCAGCTTTGCCGCGTCGCTCCATGGTTACGTCTCGTCGGTCCCCAGGCCGTGAAGATGGCGCCGCCGCCGGTGATGAACCAGACCTGGTTGCCGTCCCAGTGCGGGCCGACGGTGTTGATGACGACGCGCCGCTCCAGGTCGCTCTGCGTCGATGCCTGCAATGCCGTGATGAAGAAAATAGGCGCGCCGCTGGGCCTGGTCCGTTTTTCAAGCGAACATGCGCTTGCCAATCGCTTCACCCTCAGGCGGATGCAGCGTCATGTGTTGCGCCCGAGGGTGTTGATCTACACGGGATTGCTGCTGGTGATTGTGTCGGTCTTTTTCGGCACCTTGTTCATGCGCACGCCGCTCAGGCTCGATGTCATTCGCGATCGGGGCGCGTTGGGGCGCGAAGTGGAGGATGGCATGATCGAGAATGTGTACCGCCTGCAGACCATGAACACGTCAGAAGCGACGCATCGTTACAAGCTGGCGGTGTCGGGAATCGATTCGATCCGGCTGGCCACGCCTGACGAGGTGGCATTGGAGGGAACGGCTTCGCGCGCGGTTCCGGTGCGAGTGCTGGTGCCTCCCGGGAAAGGAAAAATCGGCTCGAACAAAATTGTGTTTGAGCTCAAGGCATTGGACGATGCCAGCGTACAGGTGAGGGAAAAGGCGGTATTTTTCGTGCCGTCGCCATAGTACGCGCGCCATAAACCTCAACTTGTGGCGTGGCGCCGAAGCCGGTCGAATCTTGAACAGGCCGTCGCATCTCATCCGAAACGTTGGGGCAGGTCCGCGCTGTTTAAGCGGCGCAGCAACGGGACGGGCAGTAAACGTTTCCGCCCCGGCGTCCTCAATCGAAATATTTGACCAGCCGGTCGAGCTCGCCCGCCGTCTGTTCCAGCCGCTGCGACGCGGCCCAGGCGTCCTGCACGTCGGCCCGGTTTTCCACGATCAGCATGGCGACCTGGTTCATCTGCGCCACCGTGTCGCCCATCGCGAACGCTTCGATGCGCGCCGCCGTCGCCAGATCCTGCGCCATCGGCGCCAGCGCGTCCGGTCGCGCCGCTTGCGTGTCTTCCGGCAACAGCGCCGCCCATTCCAGCGGATCTTGCGTATCCTGCGCAGCCGGCGTTGCGGGCGCCTGCGCCACCGCTGCCACCTCGGCTGCGCCGCCCATTCCAGCGGATCTTGCGTATCCTGCGCAGCCGGCGTTGCGGGCGCCTGCGCCACCGCTG
>JACMLV010000227.1 GCA_014379395.1 Burkholderiaceae bacterium | reverse complement strand
GGCTTCAAGCCCTTTTCGTAGAAGCCGTCGAGGCGGCCGCAGGCGACGTAGGCCAGGTCCAGCGCGGCCGAGCCGGCGCGCCGCACGCCCTGGCTGCGTTCGCCCGTGATCTGGTACATCTTCAGGTATTCGTCGAGCGCGCGCGCGCTGCCGGCGACATAGCCGGTGCCGAGCAGGGCGTTGGAAATGCGGTCCAGTTTGGTGACCCGGATGCGCTTGTCGTTCAGGTAGGCGCCGGCGCCCTTGGTGGCGGTGAACAAGTCGTTGCGCACCGGATCGTAGACCACGGCCTGGGTCACCACGCCGCGCTGGGCCAGCGCGATCGAGACGCAGTATTGCGGAAAGCCGTGGATGAAGTTGGTGGTGCCGTCGAGCGGATCGATGATCCACTGGAATTCATTCTCGTCGTGCGTGTTGGCGGAGGCGCCCGATTCCTCGGCCAGGATGGCGTGGTCGGGGTAGGCCTTGCTCAGCACCTCGATGATGGCTTGTTCGGCGGCCTGGTCGATGTCGGTGACGAAGTCGTTGTGTTGTTTTTCCGTGACCGTGACGCGGTCCAGGTCGAACGAGGCGCGATTGATGACGGCGGCGCCGCGGCGGGCGGCCTTGATTGCCGTGTTGAGCATTGGGTGCATATGAGCTTCCGTGAAAAGAACGCTGCCGCGCGCCGTGGCCAGCCGGCCCGGCGTGCAGCAAGGAACAAGAATGAATTAAAGAGCGAAGCGGTCGCGAACTGGTTAAAATCGCGCCTTGGCGACAGGCGTTTCCGCCTTGCCGCCAGTGGCCGATGATCCGATTGAATCCGATTCGATACCGCGCAATAGCGCTATTTTAAATGAACCTGCCCGAAATCAATACGCCTCTTTTCACGCGGCTGCGCTTTATCCTGGTTCAGACCAGCCGCCCCGGCAACATCGGCGCGGTCGCGCGCGCCATGAAAACGATGGGATTCTCGGACCTGGTACTGGTGACGCCCCGTTTCGAGGGCGCCCTGGCGCACGAGGAGGCGCTCGCCTTCGCCAGCGGCGCCCAGGACGTGCTGGCCGGCGCGCGCGTCGTCGGCAGCATCGGCGAGGCGCTCGAGGGCTGCAACTACGCCGCCGCCGTCTCGGCCCGCCTGCGCGAATTCTCGCCGCCGGTGTGCGCCCCGCGCGCATTGGCGGCGCAACTGGCGGGCGAGCCCGGCTTGCGCCCGGCGCTCATCTTCGGCAACGAGCGCTTCGGCCTGCCGAACCAGATCGTCGAGCAATGCAACGTCCTGATCAATATTCCGGCCAATCCGGATTACTCCTCGCTCAATCTGGCGCAGGCGGCGCAAGTGCTGGCCTACGAGTGCCGGGTGGCCGCGCTGGAGGAGGGCCAGGGCGCGGCGCCGGCGGCCGGCGCCGAGATCGGCTTTAGCGGCCAGCCGGCCGGCCTGGCGCAAATCGAGGGCATGTACCGGCACTTGGAGCAGGCCCTGGTGGCGATCGAGTTCCTCGACGCCGACAATCCGAAAAAGCTGATGCCGCGCCTGAAGCGCCTGTTCGCGCGCAGCGGCTTGGAAACGGAGGAGGTCAATATCTTGCGCGGCATCGCGCGCCAGATCCTGGCCAAGAGCCAGGCCTCCTGAGCCGGCCGGAAGGTGCTTTTTTTCACGCCGCCGGGTGCGCTTTCACGCACATTGCGCGTACACTGCGGGCTGAAAAAATGAAGGGAAGCGATGGACATGCAGACTCGATTGCGGGACCGCCCGAAGCGGCGCGGCGGAGCGCGGGCATGATCGCGCGCCTGCTGAAAATGTTGTTGGTGCTGCAATTGCTGGCCGTCGCCGGCCTGTGGTACATGGCGCGCACCAGTTGGCAAATCGAGCAGACCGCGGCGGCGCTGCTGCTGGGCGTGGGCGCCGTGATCCTGTTCCGGATGCTGATCAGCGGCCATAATTTCTGGCACAGCTGGCGCGGCGGCAGCCCGACGCCGAGCCAGTTCCGGCCGACCCAGGCGCAGCGCCTGCGCCTGGCGGCCGGCGAATTCGCGGCCTCGATGCTGAGCTCGTCGTGGCACATGGCCTGGCCGAAACCGGGCTTGCACCTGGTCCCCGGCGCGCGATCGATGCCGGTGCTGTTGCTGCACGGCTATGGCTGCAACGGCGGCTACTGGGCCAAGCTGGGCCAGCGGCTGCGCCAGGCCGGCGTCGGTTATCAGGCGCTCGACATGGAACTGGCCCCGGACGCCAGCCTCGACGACTACGTGCCGCTGGTGCGGCGCGCGATCAACGACTTGTGCGTCAACAGCGGCAGCGCGCGCGTCGTCATCGTCGCCCACAGCATGGGCGGACTGGTGGCGCGCGCCTATCTGCGCCAGCACGGCACCGATCAGGTGGCGCGCGTCATCACGCTCGGCACGCCGCACCACGGCACCAGGCTGGCCAGCTTTGGTTATGGCTTGAACGCCCAGCAGATGCGGCGCGGCGCCGCCGGCCCGAGCGCCTGGCTGCTCGCGCTCGACGAGGCCGAGGACGAGCAGCGGCGCGCCTTGTTCACGTCGATTTTCTCGCATCACGACAACATCGTCGTGCCGCAAACGTCGAGCTATCTGGCCGGCGCCAAGAACATCGAATTCGGCGCCATTGGTCACGTCGCGCTGGGCTCCGATGCGCGCATCGTGCAATGCGTGCTCGACGAAATCGCGCTGGCCTCGGCCGCCGCCCCGGCCCCGCTGGCCGCGGCCGGCTGAGCGCGCAACCGCATCACGCTTAATCGGAAGGGAAACGCAAGGTGGCGGCACGCATCCTGATCATCGAAGACAACGCCATCAACATGGAGTTGATGGTGTATTTATTGGGCGCCTTCGGCCATGTGCCGCTCGGCGCGCGCAGCGGCGCCGAGGGCCTGGC
>JACMLV010000226.1 GCA_014379395.1 Burkholderiaceae bacterium | reverse complement strand
GATATCGTGCGCTTCGCGCGCTCGGCCGGCATCCTGTGCCAGGGGCGCGGTTCGGCGGCCAACTCGGCCGTCTGCTACTGCCTGCACATGACGGAAGTCGATCCGGCGCGCGGCAACTTACTGTTCGAGCGTTTCATTTCGCGCGAGCGCGCCGAGCCGCCCGACATCGACGTCGACTTCGAGCATCAAAGGCGCGAGGAGGTGATCCAGTACATCTATGCGAAGTACGGGCGCGAGCGCGCCGCGCTGGCCGCCGCCGTCGCCACCTACCGCCCCAAGAGCGCGCTGCGCGACAGCGGCAAGGCGCTCGGCATCGACCTGGCCGTGGTGGAGAAGGTGGCCAAGGCGCACCACTGGTTCGACGGCAAGCGCGACCTGCTCGGCCGCATGGCCGAGTGCGGGCTGGACCCGGAGGCGCCGCTGTCGCGCCAATGGGCCGAGCTGGCGCAACTGCTGCTCGGCTTCCCGCGCCACTTGTCGCAGCACTCGGGCGGCTTCGTCATCGCGCAGGGGAAATTGTCGCGCCTGGTGCCGATCGAAAACGCCAGCATGGAGGGGCGCAGCGTGATCGAGTGGGACAAGGACGATCTGGAGGAGCTCGGGCTGATGAAGGTCGACGTGCTCGCGCTCGGCATGCTGACGGCGCTGCGGCGCGCGCTCGACCTGGTCGGCGAACGGCGCGGCGCGCCGTTCTGCCTGCCGGACATCCCGGCCGAAGACGCCGCCACCTACAAGATGATCTGCGCGGCCGACACCATCGGCGTGTTCCAGATCGAGTCGCGCGCCCAGATGAGCATGTTGCCGCGCCTGCTTCCCGTCACCTTTTACGATCTGGTGATCGAGGTCGCCTTGGTGCGCCCCGGCCCGATCCAGGGCGGCATGGTGCATCCGTACCTGCGCCGGCGCCAGGGCCTCGACCCGGTGGTGTATCCGACGCCGGAGATGGAGAAGGCGCTCGGGCGCACGCTCGGGGTGCCGATCTTCCAGGAACAGGTGATGCAGGTGGCGATCCTGGCGGCCGGCTTCACGCCGGGCGAGGCCGACCAACTGCGCCGCGCGATGGCGGCCTGGAAGCGCAAGGGCGGCATGGAGCGCTACCAAGAGCGCATCGTCGACGGCATGACGGCGCGCGGCTATACGCGCGAGTTCGCCGATGCGATCTGCAGCCAGATCCAGGGCTTCGGCGAATACGGTTTCCCCGAGTCGCACTCGGCCAGCTTCGCCCTGCTGGCCTACGCCAGCGCCTGGCTCAAGTGCCACGAGCCGGCCGCCTTCCTGTGCGCGTTGTTGAACAGCCAGCCGATGGGTTTTTACAGCGCCTCGCAACTGGTGCAGGACGCGCGCCGCCACGGCGTCGAGGTGCGTCCGGTCGATGTCGCGGTGAGCGGCTGGGATGCCACGCTCGAATATGAGGGGAAAGCCGCGCCAGGGGAGGGCGCGGCGCGGCAGCCGGCGGTGCGGCTCGGCCTGTCGCAGCTGCGCGGCATGCGCGAGGAAGTGGCGCTGCGCATCGAGGACGCGCGCGCCGTGCGGCCGTTCGCCGACGTGGCCGAGCTGGCGCGGCGCGCCGGCCTCGACCGCCACGATCTGCAGGTGCTGGCCGGCGGCAACGCCCTGCTGGCGCTGGCGGGCAACCGCCGGCAAGCCTTGTGGCAGGCGGCCGGCGCGGTGCCGGACAAGGATTTGCTGCGCCCGACCGCGCCGGTCGAGGAGGCGCCGCAACTGATCCCGCCATCGGAGGGCGCGGAAATCCTCGGCGACTACCGCGCGCAGGGGCTGACGCTGGGGCGCCATCCGCTGGCGCTGCTGCGCGCCCGGTTGCTGGAGCGGCGCTTCCTGCCGGCCGCCGTTCTGGCCGACTATAAAAACGGCCAGCTGGCGCGCGCCTGCGGCATCGTCACCGTGCGCCAGCGTCCCGGCACGGCCAACGGCGTGTTGTTCCTGACCTTGGAGGACGAGACCGGCAGCGTCAACGTCATCGTCTGGCCGTCGCTGGTCGAGCAGCAGCGGCGCGAGGTGCTGGGCGCGCCCCTGCTCGGCGTGTACGGCGTCTGGCAGCGCGAAGGCGAGGTGCGCCACCTGGTGGCAAAGCGGCTGGTCGACATGTCGGCGCTGCTGGGGCGCCTGCCCACCGCGAGCCGCGATTTCTGCTGAAAACGCCGGCGCGCGCCACGCTCGCTCAGCCGTGATGGCGCGTCAGGAACAGGACGATGCCGACGCCGGCCGCGATCAGCAGCACCTGCGGAATGGTCTCGCGCAAGGTGGCGCGGCGCTGCATCTGCGGCATCAGGTCGCCCACGGCGATGTAGATGAAACCCGACGAGGCGAACACCAGCACATACGGGATCAGCTCGCCGGCCCGCTCCAGCGTGAAGTAGCCGAGCAGGCCGCCGAGCACCCCCATCATGCTGCACAGCAAGTTGTAGACATAGGCGCGGGTGCGCGAAAAGCCGGCGTTGAGCAGCACGATGAAGTCGCCGATCTCCTGCGGGATTTCATGGGCGACGATGGCCAGGCCGGTGACCAGGCCGAGCTTCGGGTCGGCCAGGAAGGCGGCCGCGATCAGGATGCCGTCGGTGAAGTTGTGCAGGCCGTCGCCGACCAGGATCATCCAGCCGGCCTTGCCGGCCGCGCGCTTGTCGTGGCCGTGCGCGTGGTGGTGGCCGTCGCCCTCGTGGTGGTGCGAGTGGCGCAGGATGGCCCATTTCTCCAGCACGAAAAAGGCCAGCAGGCCGGCCAGCAGGGTGGCGAACAGGCCGCGCGCGCCGGCGCGCGACTCGAACGCCTCCGGCAGGGCGTGCAGCAGCGAGGTCGACAGCATGATGCCGACCGACAGGCTGACCATCCGTTCGACCACTTTCGACAATAGCGCGAAGGAAAACGCCGCCGCCGCGCTGATGCTGAAAGCGCCGGCGAGGGTCGTCGCCAGCAGGGTGGAGCTGAGTATCGGATCGATTTTGACGCTCCCGCCCTTACAAAGGGGCAATCAATCGCACCGCCGCGCGGTTCGAGTCGGCGCCGATGTTTTTCTCGCTGACATCGCGCGTCAGATACATCTGGATGGAAACCGGGCCGAAGTTGTAGCCGGCCAAGGCCCCCAGCGCGAACTGGCGCTGCTTGCCGGAGGCGCTGTTGCGCGCCGCCGTGCTCAGGTCGGCCGAGCTGTAGCCGACCACGCCGGCCTCCCATTTGCCGAAGCGCTTGATGGCGGTCAGATCGAGGTTCAGGTAGTCGTTCTGGGTCTGGATGCGGGTCGAGCGGTCGTGTCCGCTGCTGCCATAGATGACATGGGCGGTCAGGTTCCAGTCGTTGCCGGTGTAGCTGAGGGCGGCGCGGTTATTGAAGGTCCAGAGATTGCCGCCCAGCACGGCGCCGACCTCGCTGTGAATCGGGGCGTAGCCGCCGACGACGTCGCTGAAACCCCAGCCCCCGCCCAAATCCCAGGCCAGGCCGACGAAGCCGGCCGGGTTGTACAGCGATTTGATCCAGGACGCTTTTTCGACCCCGATGGCCGCTTGCGGCAGCGCCACATAGCCGAAGGCGCGGCCGCCCAGGGCTTTCCAAGGCGATGAATAGGCGAGCACCGGAATATTCACCAATACGTCGACCTTCGGCGCGCTTTGGATCGCGATAAACATCGCCGTATCGATGAAATACGCGCCTTCCGGCAGCGGCGCGCCAAGCGCGAGGCCGATACTTTCTCCGGCGGCGGTGACCGGGGCGGCAATTGCGTCGCCGCCGCATGCATAAAGCGAGGCTGCGCCGAATATGCCCGCCAAAATTATCGCCTTCGATTTCGTTCCGTTAAAGCTATTCAATTTCATTTCCGAAGTTCCCGCGATGTTTTTATTGTGATTGGCCCCGCGCAGGCTGCGCGCGGGGCGGTGCCGCCAAATGGCGTTAAGCCTCGATAATGACTTTCAGCGCCTTGGTATTGGCCGCATTGGAGAAAGTCTCGTAAGCGGAAAGAATGTCGTCCAGCTTGAAGCGATGGGTAATCAATTGCTTCGGATCGAGCTTCTTCGACTGCACCGTCTTAATCAGCATCGGCGTGGTGACCGTATCGACGAGGCGGGTGGTGATGGTGATGTTGTGCGCCCACAGACGCTCCAGATGCAGGTCGACCTTGGCGCCGTGCACGCCGACATTGGCGATGGTGCCGCCGGCGCCGACGATTTCCTCGCACAGCGTGAAGGTGGCGGGAATGCCGACCGCTTCGATGGCGACGTCCACGCCGCGCCCGCCGGTCAGGGCCATCACCTGCTCGGCCGCCTTGCCCTTGCCGCTGTTGAACGTGCGCGTCGCGCCGAACGACTTGGCGACCTCGAGGCGGTTGTCGTCGAGGTCGATCATGATGATCTCGGCCGGCGAATAAAATTGCGCGGTCAGCAGGGCGGCCAGGCCGACCGGGCCGGCGCCGACGATGGCGACCGTGCTGCCGGGCTGGACTTTGCCGTTGAGGACGCCGCATTCGAAGCCGGTCGGCAGGATGTCGCTGAGCATGACCAGCGCTTCCTCGTCCATGCCCGGCGGAATCGGGTGCAAGCTGGTGTCGGCCAGCGGAATGCGGACATATTCGGCCTGCGTGCCATTTAGGGTATTGCCGAGCAGCCAGCCGCCATTCGAGCAGTGGGAATACATGCCGCGCCGGCAGAAGTCGCATTTCCCGCAGGCGCTGATGCAGGAGATAACCACATGGTCGCCCTTTTTGAATGCGGTGACGGCGGACCCGACTTCCTCGATCACGCCCACGCCCTCATGGCCGAGCACGATGCCGTGTAATACGCTCGGCACATCGCCTTTCAAGATATGCAGGTCGGAGCCGCAGATCGTGGTTTTCAGGATTTTTACAATCGCATCCGACGGCGCGACGATTTTTGGATTGGGCACTTCTTCCAGTGATTTCAAACCGGGGCCGCGATATACCAGTGCTTTCATTCGTATCTCTCTTTGTCGTTATTAAATGTTTTCGCATCGTCGTTAGCGCCAATGCTG
>JACMLV010000225.1 GCA_014379395.1 Burkholderiaceae bacterium | reverse complement strand
TGGCGCGTCCCGTCGATGACGCCGCTGCACAGGCGGGCGCTGGCTGGCTGGGCGCGCGGCGCGCGCGGCGGCGCCGGCGGCGGCGGCGCTGGCGCTGGCGCGGCGGCCGGTTCGGCCAGCGGCGCGATCTGCAGCAGCGAGAGCTTGGTCGCGCCGGCGGTCACGCCCGGCTCGGGATCGATCTGATTGCGCAGCACCAGGGACAGGCTGCCGACGCTGCGCGCCAGATCGAGATTTTCGGCCTGCTCCGGCGTCACCTCCAGGGTCACGGCGGTGACCACGCGCGGCTTGGTGTCGTCGCGCCCGACCTCCTGCGCCACGGCCAGCACCAAAATGCGCTCGAGCACGATCTTGGAGATGTCCTGCGGGTGCCGCTGGCCCCCCTCCCCCGCCTCCTTCTGGGTGTGGACGATGATGTCGACGTAATTGCCGGGCAGGGCGAAGCCGGCCACGCCGATCACGTCGTTGACGCGCACCGTGATGGCGCGCTTGCCCTCGCTGATCAGGGCCGACAGGCCGCCCACCGTGCCGACCGGCGCCAGCTTGGCCTCGGTCAGCGGCTCGCCGCGCAGCACGCTGCTTTTGAGCACGCGGCCACTGAGCTTGAGCGGATCTTGGGTGGCGCCCGGCGGCAAGTTGTCGGCCGGCCAATCGATCAGCTTGAGCATTTCCGGCGCCAGCCTTTGGCCCAGGCTGACGTCGGCGCCGGCCACCACGATCTTGCTCGACACGCTGGGGGTTTGCCGCAGCAGCCAGCGCGAGGCCAGCGCGACGGCCAGCAGGCCGAGCACGACCGCCAGCGCCATCATCAACCATGCTGGACGGTTCTTCATTGGATGGTTTCGCACAAGTCGCCGGCCAGGCCGGGGGCCGGCATGTCGCAGGCGGCGAACATGCTGTTCCAGGCTTGCTCGAGCGCGGCCACCGTGAGGCTGGGCGCCAGACCGGCGCAGCCGGCGAAGTCGGCGACGCGGCCCAGCAGCTCATGCGGATAACTGGCCAGCAGCGGGCGGCCGCTGGCGCCGTGCAGGCGCTCGAGCAGGTGGCGCACAACCGCGTCGTCGCAGGCGAGGCTGGCGGCCCGGCATTGGCGGCGGAACAGGGCGGCATAACCGCGCGCGCCGAGCGGCCCGACGTGGATCTTGTAGCCCAGGCGGCGCAGGAACGACGCGTCGAGCAGGGACTGGGGCGCGAGGTTGGTGGCAAACACCAACAGCACGTCGAACGGCACGGAAAACTTGTGGCCGCCGCGCAGCGTGAGCTGGTCGAGGCCGGCGTCCAGCGGTTGCATGTAGCGCTGCAGCAGCTCGTTCGCGGCGATGCGCTGACGGCCCAGGTCGTCGATCACCAGCATGCCGTGATTGGCCTTGAGATGGAGCGGCGCCTGGTAGCTGCCGCTGTAGCCGTCGTGGCGCAGCGCGAGCATCTCCGGGCACAGTTCGGCGCCCACCCGCAGCACCGGACGCTGGCACAAGGTCCAGCGCGCGTCGCCGCTGCGCCGCTCCTGCGCCTGGCGCGCCTGCAGCGCGTAGGGCGGCGCCGGCGGCAAGTGCAGGGCCGGATCGTAGAGCGCGATGATCTCCTGGCCGACCAGCACCGCGTGGGGCAGCGCCACCATGCCCGGCAACAGCGCGCCCAGCTTGCCGGCGAGCGTGCTCTTGCCGCCGCCCGGCGGGCCGTACAGGAACAGCGAGCGGCCCGAATGCATGGCCGCGCCGATTTGTTCGAGCACGCCGGGATCGAAATCATCGTCGTCGAACACGGCGGCGACGTCGGCCGCGCCGACCCGCTGGCGCTGGCGCTGCCGCTCGGCCATCGCGCGGTACGCCTCGAGCGTGACCGGCGCCGGCCCGACATAGGCGCAGCGCTCGAGGCAGACGGCGGCCCTTTGCTTGCCGGCCGCCGTCAGCCGATATTGCACATCGACGTCGGAGGCGCCGCGCCACGCCACTTCGGCGAGCTGTTCCTTGACCATGAAGTCGAGCGCCTCGCGCAGGACGTTGATCGGCAGGCGCAGCGCGCCGGTCAGCCCGGACAGATGGGTTTTGCCGGCGATCGACATGTCCTTGGCGATCAATTCGACGATCAGGGATCGCTCCAGGCCGGTGTCCTCGACGCTCTTTGGTTGGCGCGGCAGCAAATCCGGCCCGCCGCCGATGGCCGGCTGCGCGGCGGCGCCGCCCGGCAAGTGGTCAATATCGATCAAGCGCCTTCTCCTTTGGATTGGATTTGATGCCTGGCGGCAACGTCTGCGCAGCGATTCTAGTGGCCGGCATGCGGCTCTTTTTTGATCAACGACAACAAATTCCGACACGCAATTTTCAAAGATGGCGCCACGCCAGCAGCAGCCAGGTGGCCAGCGCGATGGCCAGGCCATAGGGCATGCCGCCGGCGCCAGCGTCGGCGGCAGGGTCCGCGGCAGGGCCGGCGCGCCGACCGCGCG
>JACMLV010000224.1 GCA_014379395.1 Burkholderiaceae bacterium | reverse complement strand
TCGCCGTACTGCCCTTTCAGGGCCTCGTTGATGCCGGTGATGGCCGATTTGAGCAGCAGCGCCAGCGGCTCGTTCTGGGCGCCGATCGAAACGGTCAGCGAGGCTTGCAAAATGGAGCTGTTCAGCTGCGCCTTGGCTTTGACCGCCGCGCTCGGCTCGGCCGCAGCCTCGCCTGCCGATTTGACCTTGTCGGCGCCCGGATTGCGCGGCTCGATGGTGGCGCTGGCCGAGGCAGCGCCGGCGGAACTGGCGACAGATACGGGATTTGACACGATAGCTCTCCTTGAACAGGCGTTTTTGTGTAAACATACGGGCGGGCGGACGCTAGTGTAGTGTCCTGAGTTGCTAGTTCGTTGACAAATAAATGTGGCGAAATCGACCCGAGACAAGGAGCAAAGCACAGCAAGGCCGAGGCCTTGCGCGCATTTGCGACGCAGTATCGGGGCGATTCTCGCCATATTTAGTCAACGAATCTGCAACTCAGAACACTAGCCAGCCAGCCGCAACAGTTATATCGACAGCCCGGCCGCAAAACTGAAGCCCGGGGCATTTATTTCCTGACCATCCACGATGACTAAGCAGACCTTCCTTTGGCACGATTATGAAACTTTCGGCGCCCAGCCGCGGCGCGACCGCCCGGCCCAGTTCGCGGCGATCCGCACCGACGCCGAACTCAATGAGATCGGCGAGGCGATCATGCTGTATTGTCAACCCGCGCCCGATTTCCTGCCCGATCCGCAATCGTGCCTGATCACCGGCATCACGCCGCAGCAATGCCTGGAGCGCGGCGTGCCGGAATACCAGTTCGCCGCCACCATCGAGCGCGCCTTCTCGGAACCGGGCACCATCGGCGTGGGCTACAACACGATCCGCTTCGACGATGAAATCACGCGCTTTCTGTTTTGGCGCAACCTGATCGATCCGTATGCGCGCGAATGGCAGAACCAGTGCGGGCGCTGGGATCTGCTCGACGTGGCGCGCATGACCTACGCGCTGCGCCCGGAGGGCATCGAGTGGCCGACGCGCGAGGACGGCCGCCCCAGCTTCCGGCTGGAACACTTGTGCGCGGCCAACGGCTTGCTGCACGAGTCGGCGCATGACGCCTTGTCGGACGTGCGCGCCACCATCGCGCTGGCGCGCCTGATCCGGCAAAAGCAACCAAAACTGTTCGATTTCTGTTTCGCGCTGCACAAAAAAGAACGCGTGGCCGATGAAATGGGGATGCACCTGGCGCCGGCGCTGCGCCAGCCGTTCCTGCACGTGTCGGGCATGTTCCCCGCCGAGCGCGGCTGCATGGCGCTGGTGTGGCCGCTGGCGACCCATCCGAGCAACAAGAACGAGGTGCTGGTCTGGGATTGCGCCATCGATCCGGCCGAGCTGTTCACGCTGGACGCGGCGACCATCCGCACGCGCATGTTCAGCCGCGCCGATGCGCTGCCCGAGGGCGTGGCCCGGCTGCCGATCAAGAGCGTGCACCTGAACAAGTCGCCCATGTTGGTCGGCAACCTGAAAACCCTGACGCCGGCGCTGGCCGAGCGCTGGGGCATCGATATCGCCGCCGGGCGGGCCAACGCGCTCAAGGCCGCCGCCGGGCCGGATATGTGGGCCGTCTGGGCCGAAGTGTTCCAGCGCGGGCAGGAAGCGGCGCTCGACGTCGACGAGGATTTGTATGGCGGCTTTGTCGGCAACGAGGACCGTCGCTTGCTCGCCTCGCTGCGCAAGGAGACGCCGCAGCGCCTGGCCGCGCTGCGGCCGGCGTTCGCCGACGCGCGCCTGGGGGAATTATTGTTCCGCTACCGGGCGCGCAATTTCGCCGCCAGCTTGAGCGAGGCCGAGGCCGAAACCTGGGAACAGCACCGCGCGGCCCGCCTGTTCGACGGCGCCGACGGCGCCCGCACGGTCGACATGCTGTTCAGCGAGATCGACCAGCTGTCCGAGACCGCCGACGAACGGGGCGAAGAGATTCTGGGCGCGCTCTACGACTACGCGGAAAGCATCGCCCCGCAGCGCCACTGAAATGAAAAAGGCGGCGCCGCGCGGCGCCGCCCCGATGACAAAGCTAATTTCAGGCGCGGTACTGGTTGATGGCGTCGCGCGTTTCCAGCGCCACCCGGCGCGCGGCGGCGGCGAAGTCTTCGCCCTGCGCCGGTTTGGCGTACAGGATGGCGCGCGAAGAATTGATCATCATGCCCGTGCCGCTGGCGGTTTTGCCGGCGCCCACCGTCGCGGCGATGTCGCCGCCCTGCGCACCGATGCCCGGCACCAGCAGCGGCATGTCGCCGACGATGGCGCGCACCTGCGCCAGCTCCTCCGGGAAGGTGGCGCCGACCACCAGAGCGCACTGGCCGTTGGCATTCCACTTTTCGGCCACCAGGCGCGCCACGCGCTGGTACAAGGGCTGGCCGTCGACGTTCAGAAATTGCAGATCCGAGCCGCCCGGATTCGAGGTGCGGCACAGGATGATGACGCCGCGATCCTGCCACTCCATATACGGCTCGACCGAATCCGATCCCATGTAGGGATTGACGGTGACGGCGTCGGCGCCGTAGCGGTCGAACGCCTCGCGCGCGTACTGGCGCGCGGTGGCGCCGATGTCGCCGCGCTTGGCGTCGAGGATGAGCGGAATCTGCGGATGGCTGGCGCGAATATAGTTGCACAAGTCTTCCAGCTGGCGTTCCGCGCCGAGGGCGGCGAAATAGGCGATTTGCGGCTTGAACGAACAGGCCAGATCGGCCGTCGCGTCGACGATGGCGCGGCAAAATTGAAAAATACCGTCGGGTTCGTGGCGCAATTGCGCCGGCAGCTTGTCGGTGTCGGGATCGAGCCCGACGCACAGCAGGGAGTCGTTGGCCGTCCACGCGGCGGATAACTTGTTGATGAAATTCACGGCGCGCCTTTTATTCGGTTGCAAACCTGTATTGTAGCGCCCGGCCGACCGGCGGTGGCGGCGAAGGGGAATCGGCCGCCGCACGCCGGCAAAACTGCTTTCGATGTTAACTTTGATGTATATTTAACTCATGCCATCCGGCGCTCACCTGCGGAAACGACACATATGCCAATTATCGCCACTCACTTCACAAAATGGATGCGCCTGCTCATTACGCTGGGCGCGCTCGCCGGTCTGCTCTCGGGCTGCGGCTACAACGAATTCCAGAACCGGGACGAGGCGACCAAGGCCGCCTGGGGCGAGGTCGTGAACCAGTACCAGCGGCGCGCCGACCTGATCCCCAATCTGGTCAATACGGTCAAGGGCTACGCCTCGCATGAGCGCGAAACGCTGGAAGCGGTCACGCGTGCGCGCGCGGCCGCCACCAGCTTCCAGATCACGCCCGAAGTGCTCAACAATCCGGCCGCGTTCCAGAAGTTCCAGCAGGTGCAGGGCGAATTGTCGGGCGCCCTGTCGCGCCTGATGGCGGTGTCGGAAAAATATCCCGACCTGAAGGCGGACACCAGTTTCCGCGATCTGCAATCGCAGCTCGAAGGCACGGAAAACCGCATCACCGTGGCCCGCCAGCGCTATATCGTCGCAGTGCAACAGTACAACGTGCTGGCGCGCAGCTTCCCGAGCAATTTGACGGCGATGGTGTTCGGCTACCAGGTCAAGCCCTCGTTCACGGTGGAAAACGAAAAGGCGATTTCGACGGCGCCGACGGTCAATTTCGGTAAGTGAGTTGGCAAATGACTGGGCAAACGAGTTTGCCAAACAATTTCGGTAACTAACGCTATGAAGATCCCGCACCGGCTGACCGGTTTGCTGTTTGCGCTCAGCCTGCTGGGCGCAACGCTGCCGGCGCGCGCGCAGCAATTCGTGGCGGTGCCGCCGCTGACCGCCCATGTCACCGACACGGCCGGCATGCTCAACGCGCAACAGCGCGCCGCGCTCGACAACGTGCTGGTCGACTACGAAGCCAAGACCGGCAGCCAGATCGCGGTCCTGCTGGTGCCGAGCACGGCCCCCGAGGCGATCGAGCAATATGGCATCCGCGTCGTCGATGCCTGGAAGCTGGGCCGCAAGGGCGTCGACGATGGCGTCCTGCTGCTGGTGGCGCGCGACAATCCCCCCGCCCTGCGCCGCTTGCGCATCGAGGCCGGGCGCGGCGTGCAGGGTGTGCTGACGGATGCGCAATCTAAACGTGTGCTGCAAGACGTGATCGCCCCGCATTTCCGGCAAAACGATTACTACGGCGGCTTGGTCGCCGGCGTCGGCGCGATCGCCACATTGCTTGACCGGGAAGCCTTCCCGGCTCCGGCAGCCGCACCGGCCGCGGCCGACGCCGATATCGGGCTCTGGGCGCCGCTGCTCTTGTTTGGCTTCCTGCTATTGTTGGCGCTGTTTCGCTCGCGCGGCCCGCGCCAGCTGCATCAAGGCGGCTGGGGCCGCGACGCGGCCGGCGTGCTGCTCGGCGCAGCGCTTGGGCGGCTCAGCCAACGCTCGGGCGGCGGCGGTTTTTCTTCCGGCGGCGGCGGTTTTTCTTCGGGCGGCGGCGGCTTTTCGGGTGGCGGTGGCGGCTTTGACGGCGGCGGCGCCTCGGGAGATTGGTGATGACGGCTTTACCGAGCTCCTTTAACGGGCGCTGCAAACGCGCACTCAAGCACGCTTCGACGACCGCCCGGGCCGCGCGCCAGGCATTTCCAACAGCCACATTGCGAGCCATTGAAGAGGCTATCGCGCGCGGCGAGGCGATTCACAGCGCGGAGGTCAGGCTGATCGTCGAGCCGGCGCTGGGGCTCGAGGCGGCATTTAAAAACGTCAGCAACCGCGAGCGCGCCCTGGCCCTCTTCGCCCAGTACGGCATCTGGGATACCGAAGAAAATTGCGGCGTGCTTATTTACATCAATCTGGCCGAGCGCCAAGTCGACATCGTGGCCGACCGCAACGTCGGACGTCGCATCGGGGCGCCAGAATGGCAGGCGATCTGCCAGACCATGACGCAAGGTTTCGCCAACGGCGACTACCACAACAGCACGCTGGCCGCCCTCGATACGCTCAATGAATTGCTGTCACGCCACTTCCCGCCGCGCGACGGGCGACCCAATCAGTTGCCAAATGCTGCGATCGTCATCTAAATGCGCGTTACGCATCGGCTCGCACGCAGATATTCAAAATGGATATATCTGGTATCTGAAATGACAATTAGACGCAAATGATGCAATACAGCATCATACGTCCGTCTCCACTATTCTCCTCCAAGAAAATAGTTTTAAGCCCGCTTTCATCAGCGGGCTTTTTTTTGTCCGTTTGCCGCCGAGACTTAGATGCATAGCTAAACTATTGTTCTATGTCATGCTCCTGTTTTGTTCGCCGTCTATACTCGTTAGGTCTGCGGTACACGCAACCGATATGCGTGATTACAGACAAGGTGTGCCGGTTCGCTCGTAATCGGCACACCGCTCCCGCCCCCCGGCCCGCACAACACGACGGACCACCAAAGTAAAGATCGCGCCGGGATGGTATCGTGGCCGCTTCCCCCACTTCCTTCATCGCCCATGCGCGCCATTCTTTCCGCAGCCCTGTTCGACGCCGCATATCAAAAAGCCCGCTATCGGGTCGCCTTCGGACTGTATCTCGGCGCGCTCATCGTCGGTTCGATTCCCGGCGCCCGGGCCGACATGGGGAAATACGCGTCCGGACTTGTGCTCCATTCGAGCGGCTACGCGATCCTGACCGTCCTGCTGTTCAGCGGCCGTCCCGGGACGCCACTCGGGCGCGCCACCAGCGCCGTGCTCACCGTCATGCTGATGGGCGCCATCGACGAGAAAATTCAAACGTTTTTCCCATACCGGCACGGCTCGGTGATCGACTGGCTGGTCGACTGCGCCGCCGCCGTCCTCACTGCCCTTGTGCTGTGGGCCTTCTGGCCAAAAGCCGGGCCAGCGCACCTGAAACAGTGAGCAAGCGGCGCCCCGGCCTGGGGGCTGTCGGACTGCGGATCGTCGGTCGCAAAAACACCAGAGCGTCATGATTCGCCATTTTCCCGGCCAATAGCTTGCTATTGGCACTGCGAAACCGTCAAAATCTGGCCGCGCCCAGCTATTTTTCGCTTCGACTACCTCAGTCCGACAGCCTCCTAGCCGGCGCGTAGCCGATTCGCCCTTTCAAATTCAAGCTGGCCCTGCCGCGTGTTGCAATCCATCCCGATTTTCCGCAAAACCGCTTTGGTTTGACGTGCCCCGGCAGTCTTCTCGACATTCTTCTTCACCTCCAGCATCTGTTCAGTCTTGGCCAAACGCACCAAACCGTACAGCGCCTGCGAGAAGATATGCTGAAGACGCGGATCCGGCGCCAGTCCATACATCGCAATAGTTAGTTCCTTAATAATATGTGCTGTAGTTTGGGTACGCATTTTATATTCCAGGAAATTGCCAAGGTTCAATTATTGCGCTCCAACAAAAGATGGATTTGACTAATGTCAACCTTTTCAATGACATGCCGACGCCGAAACAACGCTTTTATGCCTGTGCACCCGTCAAGACCAAGCTCAACGAGCCGATCGCCTGATCCACGTCAACATGCAATACCGATAAGGCGAACATCAGTGCTTGGTTCACCCTCTTACATCTGGAGCGGTTTGTCGCGGCTGCGGCGTCAGGTAAAACCGCCGTTGACATTGTGAGAATTTCGGGAAGCCATTCATATCAGGAGATCACTATGAACAGCAAGAAATACAACATTCTATTGGCCGGCTTGATGTGCCTTGGACTGGGCGCTTGCAGCACCTCGCCAGATCGAAACAACGTGAACACGATCAACGCCGGCGAACTCTATGGCGAAACGGCGGGTGGCATCGGCATGGTCACGGCCCCGGCGATGGTGGGCGCGGGCGCTGCGGGCAGCTCTGGCATGGGCTCTTCGACGCGCTCAGGCGCTTCCGGCGCATCAAGCTCTTACGGCAGCGGCACCTCGTCCGGTGGCGCCGCAATGAGTTCGGGCACCTCGTCGGGCGGCGCGAGCGGCGTCGACGTCCAGTCGCCCGGCATGACGTCGTACGGCGTGATCCATTCGATTGATGCGATCCCGCGCACCCAGGCGTTCGGCTCCGCAGCGGCAACCGGCGGCAGCGGCGGCGGCCAGTCCGGCAGCTCCGGGGCGATGACCGGCGGTTCTTCGGACATGGTCTACCGCGTCACCTTGCGCATGGACGATGGCTCGACCCGGGCAGTGATTCAGGAATCGCGCCCCAGCTTCCAGAGCGGCGACCGGGTACGCATGGCTAGCAATTTGCTTCAACACTATTAATTTGATGGCGGCATCTGGCCGCCGCGCCGCAGAAGGTTAGCGACGCGGCGGCATTCCCGCGCGCCATTCAGGCCACCTCCCCCCCGCCGCAACACCCTCCGCCCATTGGCGATTCAATCCAATCCCGCGCCGGCCAGCGGTCGACAAGCGCAAGGGGCTGCTGCGAGCCATCATTGAACTGTCACTTACGGCAAGCGGGCCAGTCGCGACAGATCGACTGGCCCGCACCGGCTGGCGACGCTCACCTGCGCCACTACTCGGCCAACACGTTTTTCTCTGCCCCGGCAAGCTCGACGTTCACCGCCTCGGCCGCTTTTTTACCCGCAATAAACGCATGATCGGAGTTGTAGTATTCCCACTCGCTGTAACGGCCGGCCAGAAGGATGTCGTGGCCGGCCAGCCAGGCCTTGACGATCGCGACATTCTTGGCCCGCACATGATCGTAGACGACATAGGCGTAGGGCATGTCGACCTGATTGGACACGAGCAACTTGTCGTCCGGGCGCAGCATGCCGACCTTGACGCAGTCGGCCACGCAGCGCGCGATCAGGGCCTCGCCGTCGAGTGGCAAGGGTTTCCAGGGCGAATACGATATCTCGCAAGTGAGCCCGAAGCCGCCCGGTGGATTGCAAGGCGGGCTGGCGTTGCCCTGCACGAAAATGCGGTGGAACACCGTGTCTTCCGGATAGTAGATCCAGTGTTTCTCCGTAATATTTTCCCGCGCCACACCCAGATTGACGCAGCGCACCGAGACATGGCGCAAGGCCTGCGCGGCGGCGCGCACATGGCTGGGCGCCTGTTCGCCGATCAGCTTGATCAGTTCCGGCAGCGGCATCGTGCTGATCAGCTGGCGGTAGCGGAAGCGGCGGCCGTCGGCCAGCGCCACGATGTGCTGGCGCGGCAACAGCTGCGCGACGCTGGCGTTGAGCTCGACCTTGCCCTTGATGTGCGGCAGGAAGCCCGCCATCAGCGCCCCGAAGCCACCGTTGAGCGGATAGCCGAAGCGCGCATTCGGCCCCATCGGCTTGGCCACCGGTTCGAGCGCGCCTTCGACGATCTGTTCCAGGTCCGGCAGCGGCACCCGCCCGCCCAGCCAGGACGTCTCCATTTCGCTCAGCGGGACCGTCCACAACTTCTTGTTGTACGGTATGGCGAAGTGGCGGGCGATGCCCGCGCCCCAGACCTGATAAATGAATTCCTCGAAGTTTTGGGGTTCGTCCCGAACGGCGCCATTGCCGCCCGCCAGATCGGCGGTCCCGTCCGCGCAACAATCGTCGAGCGGCTTGACGCTGGAGCATGACTTGACCGAGGGCTCGTTGGCGGCCTGGCCCGGCTGGCGCAGGCTGCCGAAGCGCGCCTGGATCGCGCCGACGATGCACTCCTTGATCACCGGCGCCGGCAAGCCATGCAAGGCGCCCTGGAACGGATAGCGCGTGTACACATTCTTGCTGTAGACCCAGGCCTCGCGGTCTTGCCAGTGCATGTTCGCGCCCAGCAGGATGCGATACAGATTGAGCACATACGGGTCGTTGGAAAACATGATGTGGCCGGCGTAGTCGAAGGTGAAGCCGGCCTCGCGCACCGAGCGGCACCAGCCGCCGACCGCCGCGTTTTTTTCCAGCAGCAGCGTATCCGGCCCCAGGTGGTAGGCCGCCGACAGGCCGGTCGGGCCGGCGCCGATGATGGCGCAGCCGACCGGCTGCATCGACGTTTGCGGGCGCAGCGGGTTGACCTTGGCCTTGCCCGCCGCCGACGCGCCGCCCTGTTCCGGTTCGGCGGCGTCGGCCGCGCCGCGCGGATCTTGCCGCGCCCCCTTGCCCGCCAGGCTCTGTCCGGGATCGGTCGATTCGAGCAGCGCGCGCATCCGATCGGCGGTCGCGTCCCAGGACGTGGCCGACACCACCGCCCGCATCTTCGCCACCTGCTCGGCGCGCCGCTCCGGGGGGGCGGCCAGGGCCTCTTCGCAGGCGGCGATGAAGCCGTCGGCGTCGGCGGCGATGGCGACCATGTCGCCGTACGGAATGGCGACGTCGGCGATGGCGCTGCTGACGATGGGCAACTCCGCCGCCATGTATTCGAGCACCTTGGTCGGACTGATGAAGCGGGTCGCCTCGTTGAGCGCGAACGGCAGCAGGCACACGTCCCAGCCGGCCAGGAAATGCGGCAGGGCCTTGTACGACTGCTGTCCAAGATAATGGATGTTCTCCCGCTGCGGCAGGCTGGTCGGGTCGATCTTGACGATCGGGCCGACCAGCACGATTTGCCAGTGCGAATGGGCGTCGGCCAGCGCGGCGATCAGGGCGCCGTCGAAGCGCTCGTCGATCACGCCGTAATAGCCGAGGCGCGGGCCGGCGATGTCCAGATGCGCCGGATGGCCGTTGCTGCGGTCGAGCGCCTGCTCGAAATGCACCACGTCCACGCTGCTGGGAAAGCAATGGGCATTGGCATGGCGCGCGCGCTTGGCCTCGTACAGGCTGGGGCCGCCGGTGAACACCAGGTCGGCGCGCGTCAGCAAGGCCGTCTCGCGCTGCAGCAGCTGCTTGGGCGAATTCTTGAACGCGGCCAGCTCGTCCATGCAGTCGTACACGACCAGGCGCGGATGCAGCTGTTGCAACAGCGGCAGCGCCATCGGCGTGTAAAACCAGACGATCGGATCGTCCTGCGGCGCGATCTGGCTCAGCAAAGGCTGCAGCGCGGCCAGCTGGTCGTCGTGGAAGCCGCTCGCCTGCACCGGCGTGTGCGGCTGGCACACCGTCACATTGGGCGCCGGGATCGACAGCTTGAGCTGGCTCGGCCCGGCATGCCAGAGCGGTTCCTCGACGAACACCACGTGGTAGAACTGCGCCAGCCGCGACAACAATTGCTGCGGGCGTTGATAGACGAAATTCCAGCGAAGATGAGAGAAAACGATGATAGTGGTCATGCCAACTCCTTCCCGCCCCGATGGCGCGCTAGTTGAACAAAGGGTCGCGGTGAGGCGCTGGGCCTGCCGCAATCCGGTTGCGTACGGTTCGGACAAGATGCGCCGCAGCTTGTCCGGGCCGCTCAAGCCGACATCCCACAAGCCGCTGCGATGCCAGAAATCCGGGTCCTCCCAATCCGGCCGGTCGATCACCGGATAGATGCAAATGCCGCGCATGTCGCCGCCCTTTTGCCGGGTCAGCGCGGCCTGCTCGGCCATCTCCCGGATCCAGACGCCGCGCCCGCTGCCCACGTGGCTGGTTTCGGCCAGCAATAACGGACGCCGGTAGCGCCGCTCCACTTCCAACAACAATTCGTGCAGCGGCATGCGGCGCGGATCGTCCAGATGCCACCACAGGCGCAAATTGCTGCCGCTTTCCCACTGGTTGCTGTGGTAATAGTTCAAGCCGATCAGATCCAGATAGCGCTCGGCGCCGCCCAGCTCGGGCTCGACGCGCCCGCACAGCATGTCCCACGCCTCGAACTGCGACTGGCGCCACAGCGCGGCCGAGGCGGCCCAGTCGGGACGGTCAAGCGGCGCGATAATGTGGATCAAGGGGTCGCACTGCAGGATGCGGGCGCGCGGATTGACGGCCCAGATCGCCTCGCAGCCGGCGACGGTGGCGCGCACCAGCTGGCGCTTGCCCTCCCCGCCGGGGTCGGGCCGGTCCATGTTCAGACAGCGGAACATGTGCACCGACAGGCCCCAACTGGTGAACGAAATTTCGTTGATCGGCGAATAAATCGGCTCGGGCTCGGAGAACGGCGCCAAAAATTCCGTCACGGCGCGGCAAAAGCGGGCGAAGCGCTGCACGAATTGCGGCGAAAACAGATCGATGTCGGCTGGCCAGCCGTAATGGCAAAAGGTCCAGCAGATTTGCAGGCCCATCTCCCGCGCCAGCCGGGCGCGCTCCTCCAGCGAGGAGAAATCGAAGCGGCCGTCCCGCTCCACCAGGCGCCAGCCGACCGACTCGCGCACCGTCAAGATGCCGAACTGGCGCAGCAACGCGTAATCCTCGCGCACCCGCTCCAGGTGGCCGGTGACCTGATTCATCGACAAGGCGTGGCCCGAGTGCGTGACATGGTCGGCGCCCTCGTAACCGGCCTGCCAGTACGACAGGAAAGGCGCGGCCGCTTCGGTGTCACTCATCGCCGCCCTCGCTTAACTTGCTGTTCATGCACGCCTCCGAAAAATCGCCGCGCCCAACCCCGCTTGCAGCACGCACAAAAACGTCCGGCATGGCGGCGCCAGCGGTCAACGCCTGGAGCGGGCCGCGATGGGCGGCCCGCCCGGCAGGACAACAAACAAAACGATGGTCTTGCGGCCCGCACATGAGAATGGCGTTCAAACTGCGGGCAAAAGCGGCACCGACGCCGGCGCCAAAGGCGCCTGTGCCGTTTCCGGCTGACGGTCGGAAGCGCGGCGCGGCGGCAGCCAGGAGTCTGTCGGACTTAGATCGTCGGCTGCAAAAGTACCTGGACGGTCCATATTTCGGCGTTTTCTCGGCCGATAGCTCGCTATTGGCACTGCGAAACCGTCAAAATCTGCCCTCGCCCAGCTATTTTTTCGCTTCGACTCCCTAAGTCCGACAGCCTCCTAGCGCTCGTCCCTCACATTGCGGGTCGCCGCGCTGATCAGCCCCAGCTCCAGCTTGGGTTCCCGCTCGGCCGTCAGCAAGCCGTTCGCCTCCTGAAACGTGTCGGCGAACTGGGTGTAGCAAAAGCCGCTGAACAACTGCGCCGCGTTGACCACCGTGAGCAGGCGGCGGTAGATCTCAAGAAACCCGGTCTCGCTCATGGCGCGCGCGTAGCCCCAGGTCTTGCCATTGCCCGACTCGCCCTTGGTGAAGGCGATGCCGCCGAACTCGGTGAGCACGATCGGCTGGCCGCGGTGCGGAAAGCCGTCCAGCGTCAGGATGCGCCCGCCCGGCCGGCGCTGGTCGAACAGGGTGCGGCTGGCGTCCGTGATCGCGTAGCGCGCCTGCAGACGCTCGGGATCGCAGTCGTAGTCGTGGATGCCGAGGATGTCGGTGGCCGACGCCTCCCAGCCGTCGTTGCCGATCACCGGGCGCGTCGCGTCGAGCGTGCGCGTCAGGTGGTACAGCGCCTCGACCGCGTTGCGGTGGGCCTGGATCGCGGTCAGGTTCGGCACCCCCCACGATTCGTTGAACGAGACCCACACCAGGATGCACGGATGGCTATAGTCGCGCTCGATCACGTCGGTCCACTCGCGCACCATGCGCGTGATGGCCTTGGTCGAGAAGCGGTAGGCCGACGGCATCTCCTCCCAGACCAGCAGGCCGAGCCGGTCGGCCCAGTACAGGTAGCGCGGGTCCTCGATCTTCTGGTGCTTGCGCACGCCGTTGAAACCCATCGCCTTGGCCAGCTCGACGTCGCGCCGCAGCGCCGCGTCGGACGGCGCCGTCAGCAAGGTGTCGGGCCAGTAACCCTGGTCGAGCACCAGCCGCAACGGATACGGCCGGCCGTTGAGCATGAAGCGGTCGCGGTTGATCGCCACCGAGCGCAACGCCGTGTAGGAGCGCACCACGTCGAGCACCCGCTCGCCGTGCCGCAGGATCAGCTCGGCGTCCAGCAGGGTCGGGCGCTCCGGGCTCCACAGGAGCTCGTTGCGCGAATCGTCGATGCCGGGGTCCGACAGCGCGATCTTGCGGTTGGCCTCGTGCCCGAGCAGCTTGTACACGTCGTCGGCCAGCAGGCTCTCGCCATGCCAGATGCGCACCTCGACCGTCAAATCGTCCATGATGTCGCCGACGGCGAAAATTTCGCAGCCGATCTCGTAGCCCTCGAAGATCGGGGTCCAGCGCAACTTCTGGATATAGGTCGAGGCCACCTGCTCGAGCCACACCGATTGCCAGATGCCGGTGGTGCGCGGATACCAGATCGAGTGCGGCTCGAGCTGCCAATCCTGCTTGCCGCGCGGCTTGGCCAGGTCCTGCGGATCGTCCTCCACGTAGACCGACACCACATGCCGGCCGCTGTCGTCGAGCACGTCGGTGATGTCGGCGAAAAACGGCGTGTGCCCGCCCTCGTGCTCGGCCACCAGGTGGCCGTTGACCCACACCCGGGCGACATAATCGACGGCGCCGAAATGGAGCAGCACGCGCCCGTCGCCGGCGCCGATCTCGAACTCGCGCTGATACCAGCAGATCGTGTGGAAGCCGCGGTCGCCGACCCCGCTCGCCTCCGATTCCGGCGGAAACGGCACCGTGATCTCGTGGGTCCACTCGATCGGGTCGTTCGGTAAAGTAAAGCGTCTCTCGTCATCGAAAGCGAAGCGCCATGCGCCGTTCAGCGACTGCCAGTGATCGCGCACCAGTTGCGGTCGGGGATAGGCGAACTCCGGCATGGTTTTCTCATTCATAGTTACCTGTTCAACATCAGCTTATTGTTTGAGTACGGCTCGCACCTATGGTTCCACGCGCGGGACCGGCATCAGCAGCCGCGCGCGGCGCCCCTGGCGGCCACGATGGTTAAACTGCGCCACCACTTCGCGGCCGATGGCGCCGGCGCGGCCTTGCTGGCACAGCGCCACGCAGGCGCCGCCGAAGCCGGCC
>JACMLV010000223.1 GCA_014379395.1 Burkholderiaceae bacterium | reverse complement strand
CGACATAAAAATGCGTCTTTTCCGCCGATACCGCGTCAAAAATCCTCGCAATACCTCGGTATTGCTGCGGTTTTTTCCTTGTCTCGGCGAAAAATCCGCTATTTTTATAAGTCGCAATCAGCGCGCAACACTACACTAGCCCCCGCTCCCTGAGCCGCCGCCACGCGCCGTTTCGAACCGGCGCCGCCCCCGCATTTCCCCAACTTCGTTTCCGGAAGCGCCACGCTCCGGTAAAATACCGGCCAATCCAATGGCGGGCCGGCACGCGTTTGCACTGAGTTGCACCGATTCACGCGCACATCGCAGGCGCTACCCGCATCAACCAAAAGTGTCCCATGTCCCAACATTCCCTGTACTCCCTGGCCCGCCCCCTGCTGTTCGCGATGGACCCCGAAGCGGCCCACAACCTGACCCTGCCGGCCCTGAAACGCGCCAGCGCGCTGGGCCTGACGCGCTTGATCAAAAAGCCGGCCGCCGATCCGCGCACGGTGATGGGCATCGCCTTCCCCAATCCGGTCGGCCTGGCCGCCGGCCTCGACAAGGACGGCGCCTACATCGACGCGCTCGCCGAACTGGGCTTCGGCTCGATCGAAGTCGGCACCGTCACGCCGCGCCCGCAGCCGGGCAATCCGAAGCCGCGCATCTTCCGCCTGCCGCAGGCCAACGCGATCATCAACCGGATGGGCTTTAACAACGGCGGCGTCGACGCCTTCGTCGCCAATGTGCGCTCGTCCAAGTTTTACCAGAACCGCGACGGCGTGTTGGGCTTGAACATCGGCAAGAACGCCGACACGCCGATCGAGCGCGCGGCCGACGACTACCTGCACTGCCTGCAAAAAGTCTATCCCTACGCCAGCTATGTGACGGTCAACATCTCGTCGCCGAACACCAAGAACCTGCGCCAGCTGCAGGGCGCCTCCGAACTCGACGCGCTGCTGGCGCAACTCAAGCAGGAACAGCGGCGCCTGGCCGAGCAGCACAAGCGCTACGTGCCGCTGGCCTTGAAGATCGCGCCCGACATGGACGCCGAGCAGGTCAAGAACATCGCCGACTCGCTGCTGCGGCACCAGATCGACGGCGTGATCGCCACCAACACCACGCTCAGTCGCGACGCGGTCGAAGGCATGCCGCACGGCGCCGAGGCGGGCGGCCTGTCCGGCGCGCCGGTGTTCGCCTTGTCGAACACGGTGATCAAGCTGCTCAAGGCCGAACTGGGCGGGGCGCTGCCAATCATCGGCGTGGGCGGCATCATGCGCGGCGCCGACGCCAAGGCCAAGATCGATGCCGGCGCCCAATTGGTGCAGCTCTACAGCGGCTTGATTTACGCCGGCTCGGGCTTGATCGGCGACTGCGCCGCCGCCCTGCGCGGAAAATAAGGAGTGTGACGATGGAGATGACCACGCTGGGCTCTGGCCCTTTAAAAGTGAGCAAGATCTGCCTGGGCACGATGACGTTCGGCGAGCAGAACAGCGAAGCCGAGGCGCACAGCCAGCTCGACTATGCGATCGAGCGCGGCATCAACTTCATCGACACCGCCGAGATGTATCCGGTCATGCCGCGCGCCGCGACCCAGGGTTCGACCGAGCGCTTCATCGGCAGCTGGATCAACAAGCGCGGCGGACGCGGCGACATCGTACTGGCGAGTAAAATCGCCGGCCCGGCGCCGCACCTGGACTGGGTGCGTGGCGGCGCCAACAATTTCGACCCGGCCAATCTGCGCGCCGCCGTGGAGGACAGCCTGCGCCGCCTGCAAACCGAGCACATCGACCTGTACCAGTTGCACTGGCCCAGCCGCAACGTGCCGGTCTTCGGCGCCCGCGCGTTCGATCCGCGCGCCGAGCGGCCGGCGGTGGCGATCGAGGACACCCTGGGCGCGCTGGGCCGCTTGATCGACGAGGGCAAGATCGGCCAGATCGGCGTGTCCAACGAATCGTCGTGGGGCGTGTCGGAATTCATCAAGCAGTCCGAAATGAAGGGCTTGCCGCGCATCGCCACCATCCAGAACCTGTACAACCTGACGGCGCGCCATTACGAAACGAGCCTGCTCAACGAAACCTGCTATCGCGACCGGGTCAGCCTGTTGGCCTACAGCCCGCTGGCGTTCGGCCAGCTGAGCGGCAAATATGTGGACGATCCGCAGGCGCCGGGCCGGCTCAACCTGTTTCCAAAGAGCTGGAGCCCGCGCTACCTGCGCCCCGGCGTGCTGGCCGCCAGCGCCCAATACGCGGCGCTGGCGCGGGAGAACGGCATGACGCCGGCGCAAATGGCGCTGGCTTGGTGCTATTCGCGCTGGTTCGTCGCCTCGACCATCATCGGCGCCACCAATCTGGCGCAACTGCGGGAGAACATCGACGCCTACGGGGCCGTGCTGCCCGACGAGGTGCTGGCCCGGATCGACAGTATCCACGCCGGCCTGCCCGATCCGGGCCAATAAGCGGGTCTCAATGTCGGCCGGTCCGGGGATGGAAGTTAAACGCTCGCGACCGGTTCGGCCGGCTCGACCAGGGATTGCAACTGGCGCTGGCCGAACGGCCAGTCGCCCAGTCGCGATTCGGCGTTGATGTGGCCGAGCGGGCCGGCGTCGACGAAGCGGCTGCCCCAGCGCCCGGCCCATAGCGCGGCGTGCTCGATGCTCATCCACGGATCGTTGCGGCTGCCGATCACGATCGACGGACAAGGCAGGCGGTGATGCGGCAAGTCGCCGGCCACGCCGAATTTGCCCGGATCGGCCGGCGCCACCAGCAGCGCGCCGACGACGCGGGACGGATCGCGCGCCAGGCTATGGACGGCGGTCAGGCAACCGAAGCTGTGCGCGACCAGCAAAATCGGCCGCGTTTCGCGCGCGCGGACGTGATCGAGCCGCACCGACCAGGCCGCCAACCGCGGATGTTCCCAGTCATCCTGCTCGACCCGCTCGAAGTCCGGGTGCAGGCGCTGCCAGCGGCTCTGCCAGTGCTGCGGGCCGCTGTTGTGCAGGCCGGGCACGACCAGCACGCGATAATCTCGAAGTGAACCGGACGCCATCTTGCCTCCTGAACCTCAGTTGCGTGGGAAAACACGACAGTACGGCCTAGTCACGAAAATGGAAACGAAGCTTTTGGCAGCGGCTTATGCGGAAAACGCATAAGGAAGCATCGCTTTTCAATAAAAACGATTAAACAGAACGACGGCCCAGGTCGCGCATGCCAGGACGCAGGTCAGCAACACCGCGGCGCTGCCCAGATCCTTGGCGTTTTTCGACAGCGGGTGGCGCTCCAGGGAAATGCGGTCGACCACAGCTTCCAGCGCCGAATTGATCAGCTCGACGATCAGCACCAGCAGCAGCACGCCGATCAGCACCAGCCTTTGAAAGGCCGACACAGGCAAGGCCAGCGCCACCACGGCGCCGATCACGAACAGCAGCATCTCCTGGCGGAAGGCGTGCTCGTGGCGCCAGGCCGAGCGCAGACCGTCGATCGAATAACGCAGCGCCGAAACGATGCGTTTCAGGCCGCTCTTGCTCTTGAATTGGCTGACAGGTGGTTCCATCGCTTGTTTGTTCACGTTGACTCGATGCAGCATTATGCGGCCGCCGAGCCGGCGCCGGGGCGCCAGCTTGAATAATTCGCCGATGCGGCGGCGCGCAATTCACATTTTTTTCACCATGTGGTATAAAGGCGGTATCGAATACTGCACTGCACCAACCACATCATGAAAATTGAACCCGTCGCAACACCGAAGACGACGATCCAGGTCATCGAGCGCATGACCGCCCTGCTCGACGCCTTGGCGAAGTACTCCGATCCCGTCAGCCTGAAGGAATTATCCAAGGTGTCGGGCCTGCATCCGTCCACCGCCCACCGCATCTTGAACGACATGGTGCTGACGCGCTTCGTCGACCGCATCGAGCCGGGCACCTACCGCCTCGGCATGCGCCTGCTGGAGCTGGGCAATGTCGTGAAGAGCCGGCTGTCGGTGCGCGAAGCGGCGCTCGAATTCATGCGCCAGTTGCACAAGAAAACCCAGCAGACCATCAACCTGTCGGTGCGCCAGGGCGACGAGATCGTCTACATCGACCGCGCGTTCTCCGAGCGCTCCGGCATGCAGGTGGTGCGCGCGATCGGCGGGCGGGCGCCGCTGCACCTGACCTCGACCGGCAAGCTGTTCCTCTCGCTCGACGAGCCGAAGGCGATCCGCGCCTACGCCACCCGCACCGGACTGGCCGGCCACAACAAGAATTCGATCACCGACCTGGGCCAGCTGGAGCGCGAGCTGAGCCAGGTGCGCAGCCTCGGCTATGCGCGCGACAACGAGGAGCTCGAACTGGGCGTGCGCTGCATGGCGGCCGGCATCCGCGACGATTCGGGCAAGCTGATCGCCGGCCTGTCGATCTCGGCGCCGGGCGACCGGCTGCAGGAAGAGTGGCTGGAAGACCTGGTGCAGACCGCCGACCAGATTTCGGCCACGCTCGGCTACATACGGGAATAAGCGCGGGGAATAAGCGCCGGGAATTCGGCGCCGGCGATCCGCGCGCATCCATTCGGGAATAAAAAACGGCGGGCAATCGCCCGCCGCCAACGCTGAGTTCCGCCGGATCAACCCGCCGGCGCGAGCAGGCCGGCCGGACGCAGGGCCTCCAGCCATTTGCGCATGCGCCCGGCGTCGGCCGTGCGCGACTGCTTGCCCTTGGAATCGAGGAACACCATGATCACGGCGCGCCCCTCGATCACGGCCTGCATCAACAGGCAGCGTCCGGCCTCGTTGATGAAGCCGGTCTTTTGCAAACCGATCTCCCAGGTCGGATTGGCGACCAGATGGTTGGTGTTGCCAAAATGCATGGGGTGGCCGTTGGCTTCGATGATCGTCTTCGGATCGGTCGAATATTCGCGCAGCAGCGGCTCGCGGTAGGCGGCCATCGCCAGGCGCGCCAGATCGCGCGCGCTGGCCACGTTGCGTTTCGACAGCCCGCTCGAATCGACATAACGCGTGTCGTTCATGCCGAGCGCCTTGGCCTTGGCGTTCATCGCCGCAACGAAGCCCGGCAAGCCGCCCGGATAATTGTGGCCGAGCGCCGAGGCGGCCCGGTTTTCCGAACTCATCAAAGCCAGATGCAGCATCGTGCCGCGGCTGAGCTGCGTGCCCACCTTCAGGCGCGAGCGGCTGAATTTTTCACGATCGACATCGTCCTCGGTGACCGTCAGCAGCTCGTCCATGTTCTGGCCCGCTTCGACCACGACCAGGCCGGTCATCAACTTGGTGATCGAGGCGATCGGCAAGGCGATGTTGGAATTTTTTTCAAACAAGACCTCGGAATTGGACTGGTCCAGCACGAACGCCACGCTGGAGGCCAGGTCGAGCGGATCGCGCGTCAGATTCAGGCCGGCCAGGTCGCCCATGCTCGGCCGGGGCGCCGCCAAAGCGGGCGCGACACGGATGGCGCGCTGAACCACCAGCTTGCGTTTGCCGCGCACCACCACCATGCGCTTGACCAGGCGCTCGCGCGGATGCAGATCGGCGCCCGAATGGCGCAAAACGATCTTGGTTTTCTTGGCGCTATATTTTTTCACGGCGGCGCTGGCCGGAGTTAGCGCGAACAAAACGGAAAACAACGCACCAATTGCAAATTTAAACATTCTTTTTCCTCAAGCAAACACAAGCTACTGAAACCAGTGTAACAAAATGCAGAGTAAGCGCAAGCGGGGAATAGAAGAGAAAAGGCCCGCTAGATTAAGCGCGCGCAAGACGCGCCGAATCGTCGCCGGGCCGGGCCGTGTCGCGCATCAATCGACGAATTTGACGAAGCCGGGCAAGGGCTCGCGCTCGGTGACGAGGCTGTTTTCGATCTTGCCGTGATCGGCGAAGCCGAGCGCCATGCCGCACACGACGGTTTCGTTCGGCGGCAGTTGCAACACGTCCGTGACGATGCGGTGATATTGGGTGAAGGCCGCCTGCGGGCAGGTGTCGAGGCCGCGGCCGCGGGCCGCCACCATGATGTTTTGCAGGAACATTCCATAGTCGAGCCAGGAGCCCTGCTCCAGCACCCGGTCGATGGTGAAAATGAAGCCGACCGGCGCGCCGAAAAATTCGTAGTTGCGTCCGTGCTGGGCGGCCATGCCGGCCTTGTTCTCGCGCGTCAGGCCGAGCAGCGCATACAAATCCCAGCCGACCTTGCGGCGGCGGTCGATGAACGGCGAGACCCACTGGCGCGGATAGTAGGCGTACTCCTCCGTGTGCTGGGCGGCCTGCTCAGGGTCGTTGTGCGCGGCCAGGATGCGCGCCGCCAGTTCGCGCTTGACCGGGCCGGTCAGCACATACACCTTCCACGGCTGGGTGTTGGTGCCCGAGGGCGCGCGCGCGGCCACTTCGAGAATGGCTTCGATGTCTTCGCGCGCCACCGGCGTCGGCAGGAAGGCGCGGATCGAGCGGCGCGAGGTGATGGCGGCGTCGACCGTCTGTTGCTGGGGGTTGGTAATCATATATTCTCGATTCGATTTCGACGTTACTGCTGTTATTTCGACCTTACTTCCTGATCACGAAAACGACGCCAAGCACCGCCAGCAGCATGCCCAGCACGCCGGCCAGGTTGAAGGCCTCGCCGAACATCAGCCAGGCCATCGCGGCGGTCGTCGGCGGCGTCAGATACAACAGGCTGGTGACCTGGGTCGCGTCGCTGCGCCGGATCAGCGCGAACAGCAGCGAGATGGCGCCGATCGACAGCACCAGCACCGACCACGCCAGGGCGCCGACAAAGGACGGCGTCCATTGCACGGTTGAAAAATAAAAGTCCAGATCCTCCAGCAGCACCGCCAGCGGCAACACCAGCGCGAGCGAGGCGGCAAATTGAATCACGGTGCCGCTGCGCAAGTCGAAGCGCGGGCAATAGTGCTTTTGATACAGGGTGCCGGCCGTGATCGACAGCAGGGCGAACAGGCACAAGCCGATGCTGGCCGGCGACAAGCCGACCAGATTGATTTTAGCGTAGACCACCAGCGCCACGCCGGCCAGGCCGAAGACCAGCCCCAGCCACTGGCGCGGCCGCACCGATTCGCCGATCAGCGGCGCGGCGAAGGCGGTCAGGATCGGCTGCATGCCGACGATCAGGGCCGACAGGCCGGCCGGCATGCCCAGCTTGATCGCGACCCAGACCCCGCTCAGGTAGCCGGCCTGGAGCAACAGCCCGGCCAGCGCGATATGGCCGACCTTGCCGTTCGGCCACGGCGCCCTCAGCAACAGCACCGCCGGGCCGAGGATCAGCAGCACGCCGAGAAAGCGCAGGCACAGGAAGGTCAGCGGCGGCGCGTACGGCAGGCCGAACTTGGCGACGATGAATCCCGTGCTCCACAGTAAGACAAAGAACGGGGGCAGCAGCCCCGGCAAGGCGGCGCGCGCGCTGGCGCTGGTGATAGGCATGATTGGTTCGAATTCGGCGCCGGGCGCATCGATTATTGATCGTGGCAAAGTCTAGCATGCGCATCGGCAACATCCCGGCCAGACGCTCGGCTTGAAGTAAGACAACATTTTGTTGCAATGCACAAAAATTCTCTTGACTTAATCCTGCAAGTATTTAGAATAGGCTTTGTTGCGTTGCACAAATTCTTGTCCAGCCTTAGATTCAAGCCTCACCCGCCTCATAAAACGACTGTAATTAACGCAGCACTCATCAACAAACACTATTTTTGGAGAACACCATGTTTGCAATCCCTGAGCAATTCTCGACCGCCACCAAATCGAACCTGGAAGCCCAATTCGCCATGTTCTCGTCGCTGACGAACAAGGCCTTCGAAGGCATCGAAAAGATCGTCGATCTGAACCTGACCGCCGCCAAGTCGACCCTAGAAGATTCGTCGGCCGCCACCAAGCAACTGCTGTCGGCAAAAGACCCACAAGAATTCTTCTCGCTGACCGCCGCCCAAGCCCAGCCAGCCGCTGAAAAAGCCATCGCCTACGGCCGTCACCTGGCAGCGATCGCTTCCGGCACCCAAGCCGAATTGAGCAAGGCCGCCGAAGGCCAGATCGCTGAAACCAACCGCAAGGTCATCTCGCTGGTCGAAGAAGTCAGCAAGAACGCCCCGGCCGGTTCGGAAAACGCCGTCGCCATGCTGAAGTCGGCCATCGGCAACGCCAGCGCCGGTTACGAGCAGTTCACCAAGACCTCCAAGCAAGCGGTCGAAGCGATCGAAACGAACCTGCAATCGGCCGTGAGCCAGTTCACCCAAGCCGCTGAAAAAGTCGTGCCACGCAAGAAGTAATTTGGATGACCGAACCGGCAACGGTTCGCTCCCCCGCCTCCTCGGCGCGCCCTGCGCGCGCCATTCATGCCCCGGTCCAGCCGGGGCATTTTTTTGCCTGAAGCATCGGCGCCCGGCCGCGCCGGTTGCGCCTTCCTGCCGCTGCGGTGACTACCTTGTCACTGGCCCAGGTAGGCGGCCTGCACGCGCGGATCGTCGAGCATGGCCGAAGCCGGCCCGTCCATGATGATCTGCCCGGAATCCATCACATAGGCGCGGTGCGCCGCCTGCAGCGCCAGATGGGCGTTTTGCTCGACGAGCAAGATCGTGATGCCCTCGGCGGACACCGCGCGGATCACCTCGAAGATCTTTTCCACCATGATCGGCGACAGGCCCATCGACGGCTCGTCGAGCAGCAGCAGCTTGGGCTGGCTCATCAGGGCGCGCGCCATCGCCAGCATCTGCTGTTCGCCGCCCGACAAGGTGCCCGCCATTTGCTTGGCGCGCTCCTTCAGGCGCGGGAACAGGCCGAACCAGCGCTCGACGTCGGCCTCGATGCCGGCCTGGTCGTTGCGCGTGTAGGCGCCCATCAGCAAGTTCTCGTGGATCGACATGCGAGTGAACACGCCGCGCCCCTCGGGCACCATGGCCAGCTTCTTCTCGACCAGATGGAACGATTGCTGCCCCTTGAGCGATTCGCCCAGATAGGTGATCGTGCCCTCCACGCTGCAATCGGGCAGCGTGCCGGTGATCGCCTTGAGCGTGGTGGTCTTGCCCGCGCCGTTGGCGCCGATCAGCGCGATCAGCTCGCCCTGCCCGACTTCCAGATCGACCCCCTTGACCGCCTTGATGCCGCCGTAGGCGACCTTCAGTCCTGCCACTTTCAACACGCTCATGAATGCGCCCCTCCGAGATAGGCGTCAATCACCGCCTGGTTGCTTTGAATCTGCGCCGGGGCGCCCTGGGCGATCGGCTTGCCGTAGTCGAGCACCGTCAACTGGTCGCACAAGCCCATCATCAATTTCACGTCGTGCTCGATCAAGACCACGGTCTTGCCCTCTCCCTTGATCTTGACGAGCAGCTCGCGCAGCGCCAGCTTCTCGGTCGCGTTCATGCCGGCGGCCGGCTCGTCGAGCGCGAGCAGCAGCGGGTCGGTGGCCAGCGCGCGCGCGATCTCCAGGCGGCGCTGGTCGCCGTAGGACAGGAAGCGCGAGCAGCGGTTGGCGAACGCGGCGATGCCGACGAAGTCGAGCAATTCGAGCGCGCGCTTGCGGATCGACGCCTCCTCCTCGCGCGCCGCCTTGTGGCGGAACACGGCGCCGAACACGCCCTGGTGCGAGCGCACGTGGCGCCCGACCATCACGTTCTCGAGCGCGGTCATCTCGCCGAACAGGCGGATGTTCTGGAAGGTGCGGGCGATGCCGGCCTTGGCCACCTCGTGCGGCGCGGACGGCGAATACGGCTTGCCGGCCAGCTCGAAGGTGCCGCTGTCGGGCTGGTACAAGCCGGTGATGACGTTGAAAAACGTGGTCTTGCCGGCGCCGTTGGGGCCGATCAGGCCGTAGATCTGGCCTTTCTTGATCGTGATGCCGACGTTGGTCAGCGCCTGCAGGCCGCCGAAGCGCTTGTTCACGCCGGCGATGTCGAGAATGATGGGTTGGCTCATGATTGTTTCCTATGCGGCCATCACGCCGGTCGGCGGGGACGGCTTGTCGGCGTCGAATTCGGGACGGTCCTCGGTCTTGGGCGCCGGCCACAGGCCGGACGGGCGGTACAGCATGATCACCACCATCGCCAGGCCGTACAGCAACTGGCGCAGCACTTCGGCTTCGATCACGACGTGGCCGAACAGCGCGTTCTGCGCCGGCTCGACCGTGTGGCGCAGCACCTCGGGCAGGGCCGCCAGGATCACGCCGCCGAGGATGACGCCGGGAATGTGGCCGATGCCGCCCAAGACCACCATCGCCAGCACCGCGATCGACTCGGTCAGCGAGAACGATTCCGGCGAGACGAAGCCCTGGAACGAGGCGAACAGCGCGCCGGCGACGCCGCCGAACGAGGCCCCCATCGAGAACGCCAGCAGCTTCAGGTTGCGGGTGTTGATGCCCATCGCCTTGGCGGCGATCTCGTCCTCGCGGATCGCCACCCAGGCGCGTCCGAGGCGCGAGTGCTGCAGGCGGGTCGTGACGAACACGATGGCGATGCACAGCAGCAGGAACAGGAAATAGTAGGCGTTCACCGACGGCATCGAAAAGCCGCCCACCACCACCGTCGCGCGCGAGCCGGCCTCGCCGGCCAGCGAGACGCCGAACACGCGGATCGGATCGATCAGGTTGATCCCCTGCGGGCCGTTGGTGAAGTTGATCGGCTCGTTCAGATTGTTCATGAAGATGCGGATGATCTCGCCGAAGCCGAGCGTGACGATGGCCAGGTAGTCGCCGCGCAGCTTGAGGGTCGGCGCGCCGAGCAGGGCGCCGAACACGGCCGCCAGCGCGGCCGCCAGCGGCACGATCAGCCAGACCGACAGGTGGATGCCGTTCTCGCGGATTTCCGGCCCCAGCACATCGACCATGAACTGCCCCAGGGCCGGATAGCCGTTAATGAGCGATTCGAGCAGCGTGGCGAACTGCGGCGAGGCCAGCAAGGCGGTCATGTAGGCGCCGACCGCGTAGAACGCGATGTAGCCCAGGTCGAGCAGGCCGGCGAAGCCGACCACGATGTTCAGGCCGAGCGCGAGCATGATGTAGAGCAGCGCGATGTCGATGATGCGCACCCACGAGTTGCCGAACTGGGCGGCGACGAACGGGAAGATGATCAGCGCGGCCAGGATCAGGGCCATGCCGCTGTAAGCCTTGCGCGGCGCGCGCTGGACGTCGAATTCAAAAAATGCCATGTTGTTCTCCTGATTAGGCGCGGTCGGCCACGCGTTCGCCCATGAGGCCGGACGGCCGGATCGTCAGCACGACGATCAAGACCACGAAGGCGAAAATATCCTGGTAATGGCTGCCGAGGAAGCCGCCGGTCAGATCGCCGATGTAGCCGGCGCCGAGGCTTTCGATGATGCCCAGCACGATGCCGCCGAGCATGGCGCCGTAGATATTGCCGATGCCGCCCAGCACCGCCGCCGAAAACGCCTTCAAGCCGGGCGTAAAACCCATCGCGAACTGGATCGACGCGTAGGTCGCGCCCCACATCACGCCGGCCACCGCGGCCAGCGCGGCGCCGATGGCGAAGGTGGCGACGATCACCTTGTTCGAATCGACGCCCATCAGGCCGGCCACCCGCGGGTTCTCGGCGGTGGCGCGCATGGCGCGTCCGAGCTTGGTTTTTTCCACCAGCAGCACCAAGGCCACCATCGATCCCGCCGCCAGCGCCAGCAGCAGCAGCTGGGTGCGCGAAATCATCGCGCCGGCCAGCATCACCGGCTCGGCCGAGAGCAGTTGCGGGAACGGCAGCGGACTGCGGCCCCAGATCATCATGGCCAGCGTTTGCAGCAGGATCGACACGCCGATCGCCGTGATCAGGGGCGCCAGGCGCGGCGCGTTGCGCAGGCGCCGGTAGGCGACCCGCTCGATGATCACGTTGACCAGCATGCAGACCGGGATCGCGCCGGCGATGGCGATGGCCAGCTTGACGAAGCCGGGCAAGTCGGGCGCGGCCGAGTTGAGAAAGTGCAGGATGGTCAGGCCGGCCATGGCGCCTATCATCAGCACGTCGCCATGGGCGAAGTTAATCAGGTTTAAGACACCGTACACCATCGTGTAGCCGAGCGCGATCAGCGCATACATGCTGCCGAGCACCAGCCCGTTGATGATTTGCTGAATGAATGTTTCCATGAAAAGTCCCCATTTTTTAATTTTTTCGCGCCGTCGCCTAACGCCGGCGCAATAAAAACGGCACACGGGAAATTCCCCCGGTGCCGCCATCGATTCGCCGCCGCGCTTGTGACGCGGGCGGCGACCTGAAGTCACCGGATGGGCTGTCCATCCAGTCCCTTCGGCAAGGGAAAGGTGACCGACTCCCGCACGCCGTCGAGGGTGCGCACGCTTTTCACGCCGCATTCCTTGATGCGGTCGATCACCGCTTGCACCAGCAATTCCGGCGCCGAGGCGCCGGCCGTCACGCCGACCCGCTGCCGACCCTCCAGCCAGGCGGGATCGATCTGCCCGGCGTTGTCGACCATATGCGCGGGCGTGCCCTTTTTTTCGGCCACTTCGCGCAGACGGTTCGAATTGGAACTGTTCGGACTGCCGACCACGATCACCACGTCCACTTGCGGCGCCATGAACTTGACCGCCTCCTGGCGGTTGGTGGTGGCGTAGCAGATGTCGCCCTTCTTGGGCTCGACGATGTTCGGGAAGCGCCGCTTGAGGGCGGCGATCACGTCGGCCGTGTCGTCGACCGACAAGGTGGTTTGCGACACATAGGCCAGCAAGTTGGGATCGCCGACCTCCAGCGCGGCGACGTCGGCCGCCGTTTCGACCAGATACATGCCGCGCTCGGCCTGGCCCATCGTGCCCTCGACCTCCGGGTGGCCGTGGTGGCCGATCATGACGATCTCGCGGCCCTCGCGGCGCATCTTGTCGACTTCGACGTGGACCTTGGTCACCAGGGGGCAGGTCGCGTCGAAGACGGCCAGGCCGCGCGCCTCGGCCTCGGCGCGCACCGCCTTCGGCACACCGTGCGCGGAGAACACCAGCGTGTTGCCGGGCGGGACGTCGTCGAGGTTTTCGATGAAGATCGCGCCCTTCTGGCGCAGGTCCGCCACCACGTAGGCGTTGTGCACGATCTCATGGCGCACATAGATCGGCGCGCCGAACTGGCGCAGCGCGCGCTCGACGATTTCGATCGCCCGGTCGACGCCGGCGCAAAAGCCGCGCGGCTGGGCCAGTAAGATTTCCTTTTCCATCGCTCGTCCTTATCGTCCTGCTTATCGTTCTGATTTAGCGCGCCGTCACAGCACCGAAATGAGCTTCACTTCGAACGTCAGCGTCTGGCCGGCCATCGGGTGGTTGAAGTCGAACAGGCAAGTTTCGGTGCCGAGCTCGCGCAGCACGCCGGAGAAGCGGCCGCCGCCGGGCGCGTCGAAATTGATCAGGTCGCCGATCTTGTACTCGGCGTCGGGGTCCGAATTCAAATCCAAGGTGGCGCGCGAGACGGGCCGGATCAGATCCGGATTGCGCTCGCCGTAACCCTCGGCCGGCGTCAGCGTGAAGGTCTTGTGGGTGCCCTCCGGCAAGCCGAGCAACAGCGATTCCAGGAACGGCGCCAACTGGCCCTGCCCCATCATCAGGGTGGCCGGATTTGCATGGAAGGTTGTGACGATATCAGTACCGTCGAGGGAGGCCAAACGATAATGCAAGGTGAGGTAGGCCGACTTGGTGACGACTGCAACTTGAGTGTTGGACATAGGGAAATTGGGTTGAGGAATCGCAAAGCGGTATTGTAAGCGACCTTGCCGGCCGCGCCCATCGCGCAAGGGGCCGCCAGCATAACAAATTCGGGGGGGCTGATGGCAATTTCCGACTGGCCGGCTCAGGATCGCCCGCGCGAGCGCCTGATCAAAGAAGGCGCGGCGGCCTTGTCGGATGCCGAGCTGCTGGCGGTGTTCCTGCGCACCGGCGTCAAGGGCAAGAGCGCGGTGGCGCTGGCGCGCGACACGGTGGCCCATTTCGGCTCGCTGCACGGCCTGTTCAACGCCAGCTTGGCGCAGTTTTGCGCGCTGCACGGCATGGGCGCGGCCAAGTTCGCCCAGCTGCAAGCGGTGATGGCGCTGGCGCGCCGCGCGATCGAAGAGGAATTGCGGGACGGCCACCTGCTCGGCTCGCCCCAGGCGGTCAAGGATTACCTGCGCCTGATCCTCAAGCCGCAAGCGCACGAATCGTTTTTCGTGCTCTTCCTCGACGTCAAAAACCGCCTGATCGAAACCCAGGAAATGTTTCGCGGCACCCTGACCCACACCAGCGTTTATCCGCGCGAAGTGGTCAAGGCGGCGCTGGCGCTCAACGCGGCCAGCGTGCTGCTGGCCCACAACCACCCGTCCGGCACGTCCGAGCCGAGCGAATCGGACCTGCTGCTCACGCGCACGCTGGTCCAAGCCCTGGCCCTGGTCGACGTGCGCATCCTCGACCATTTCGTGGTGGCCGGCCATCAGGTGCACTCGTTCTCCGAACACGGCCAGCTTTAATCAGACCCGACCCGCCTCCTGCGCGGCCGACACCAGTAATGTTTCGCGGCCCCCTCAGCCAGATGAGAGTGGACTATCTTCGAAACAATATTTTCGCATCTGCTGGGGACAGCGAAGTCAGACTGGCGGGTCAACCCACCTCCGCAGCACGGGCAGCCAACTGGATTGAGGTACCTAACGCCGGGTTAACCTCCTGACTGCGGTACAAGCTCTCGCTTTTGCTTGGGTATCCAGCTATTCAGAACCAACGCCAATATCACCAATCCGACGCCCAGAACTTCCCAGCCTGTCGGTATATGGCCACCTAATAGAGCAATGGTGAATGCAGTTACCGGAACCAGATTGATGAAAAGAACCCCGCGGGCGGGGCCGAGCACTCGCATGCCGGCATTCCAAAACTGGAACCCCATGACCGACGCAGCAAAGATAAGGTAGGAGAACTGGGGGGTTGCTTCGAGTAGGACCGTTGCCGTAGGAACGGTCGCAGCCCCCACCGAAAGGGCAATTAACTCCGCTGCCAGCACACTCATTACACCGAGCGAAATCGTCAATGTGGTGTAGCGCAGCCCTGACCAGCCAGGGAATTCAGCGGCACCCAATGTGTAGAAAACCCAGCAGGTTGCGCCGATAAAAACGAGCACTTCGCCTTGTCCTGTCTGCCCCCCTAACAAGGCAGCTGGGTTTCCACGAGTGACCACCAGAACAACGCCAAAGATACCCAAGGCAACCGCAGTTGCTGCTCTCGGGCGTGGCCAGGTACGAGTACGCACCGTAGCGATGCCAATTGAAATTAGCGGCATGAGCGCTGGTACGACCGAGGCGTGTTCAGGCCGGGCATTGTTGAGGCCTAGAACGAGTAGTAGGCCAAATCCTGCAAAACCCAGCGTACCCAACCACCACAGCCGGAGAGTTTTGCCTTGGGTAGAAAACGCCTCACGTCCTTCTACCGCAAGAAGGATGATGATGAAGACCAAAGCAGCAAAACCGAAGCGGACCAGTGTCAGGGTGAACGGGTCAACTTTTCCCAATAGCGGCTTCATGATGGGAAACATACCGCCCCACGTAATTGCCGTGGCAGCGAGCATTCCACTACCCCGCAACCAAGGTGACATTTGCGACATTAGAGCACTCCTTCGGACTGAATGCGCGGATAATAGCTGTGGAATTTAAGTTAGGGAATGGATAAAATTTCGCAATGGCTGCGCAAAAAAACACAACCAAGGGCGCCACAGGAAAATGGGACCTTCTGAGAGTCGTGCTGGCCTTGGGGCGAGGCGGCACGCTCTCGGCAGCCGCACGAACACTCGGTGTAGACCACACGACGGTCGCCCGGCACCTCGAGAGTCTGGAACTGGAATTAGCTGCACCACTGTTTGAACGCAGCCCGCTCGGTTTTACCCCAACCCCGTTGGGTGACGAGGTGCTGGCGACGGCCGAGCGAATGGAAGGCGAAGTCATCGGTTTGTTGAGGCGCAGCGAGGGAACGGTCAGCGAACTGACTGGGCTCGTGCGGCTGACGACTACGCCGTTTCTTTCTGCCAGGCTATTTGCGCCGGCGCTGGGTGGGTTCTTGCGATTACACCCCGGCCTTCAGGTACAACTGGTGGGAGATAACCGAACTCTGGATTTGTCCAGGCGTGAGGCTGATGTCGCAGTGCGTATGTCTCGCCCGCAGGTTCCTGGTCTGGTGACACGAAGACTCGGAGAAATGGCCTACGCTTTCTATGCCTCCGCGACAGATATGCGGCCATTTTCGGAGCAGATGTTTCTGGCTTACGAGGACTCATCCAACGATTTGGCGCAGGAGCTGTTTCTTTCCAAAATCGTACCCCCCGAAAGAATCGCACTCCGCTCAAACCTGACTCAAGTGCTGATTGAATCTGCTCGAGCGGGAGTAGGGTGTGCGGCCTTGCCTTGCCTGGCGGGTGAAGGTGATGCATTACTACGGCGAGTGCCGTCTCCCCGTCCAATGCAGTCCATGCCGCTTTGGTTGGCCTACCATGAGGACTTGAGGCGAAGCCCCCGATTGCGAGCCATCACGGAGTTCATCCAGACGGTAGTCTCAGCCAGCAGCCAAGCATTAGTTCCCGCCGACTTCCCTTTTGAGGCGTGATAGACCAATAGCAGACGTTTTGGCGGCAGCTTCTGGGGATTTGTGAACTTTCGCTTTTGGCCGATTGCTGGCAGCCGCAGCCCGTGTATTTTGTGGTGCCAATGGGCGATCATGCAACCACCGCCAACGATAAAGCCTGTCCTAATGCCCGTGAGTTCGCTTGTTGTGGGGCTCTGCGATAGCTGCTTTGGGCTCTGCGGGTGGGTGGCGAACCACGACAACTGATTCGTCCGGCTCGAACCAGAATTCACCGTGGGGGCCTTCGAGATGGCCCGTAATCAGCTGAATCAGTCCATCCACCGAATTGACCTGGGTGATAGCTTCCCAGGCGTAGGTTGGGTGCTTGCCAGTGCCAAGGCCGTTGTAGATAATATCGCCGATCCTGACGTTGCCAGCGGCTACAGTGATCCTGGTTGTCATGCCCAATTCACTCCTAAACTGTCCGCAACCCGATTGCGGCCCTTGTTTAGATCATGCACCCATCCGATCATTCCCGCTACGGTATTGGGGTCCTGTTCCTGCTAAGTTGACGCCACCACGCAACCAGCACAGTGATTCCAGCAAGGTCGTGCTGCTGGCCCACAACCACCCGCCCGGCACGTCCGAGCCGAGCGAATCGGACCTCTGCTCACGCGCACGCTGGTGCAGGCCCTGGCGCTGGTCGACGTGCGCATCCTCGACCATTTCGTGGTGGCCGGCCATCAGGTGCACTCGTTCTCCGAACACGGCCAGCTTTAATCAGACCCGACCCGCCTCCTGCGCGGCCGACACCAGTTTCCCCAGCGTTTCGACGGCGGCCGCGATGCGGGCGTCCCACGGATGGCCGTAGTTGAGCCGGATGCAGTTGGCGAACGCGCGCCGCGCCGAGAACATCGGGCCGGGCGCGATGCTGATGCCCAGCGCCAGCGCCTGGCGGTGCAACTGCAGCGCGTCGACGCCCTCGGGCAGTTCCAGCCACAGAAAATAGCCGCCCTCGGGCCGGGTCGCCCGCGTGCCGGGCGGAAAATGGCGCAGCACCGCCTGGATGAATTCGCCTTGCTGGACCGAGAGCGCCTGCCGCAACTGGCGCAGATGGCGCTCGTAGCCGCCCTTGGCCAGATAGTCGGCCAGCGCCAGTTGCGCCGGCGCCGAGGTCGACAAGGTGGTGGTCAGCTTCAGGCGCGCCACCGCTCGCGTGTAGCGGCCGGCGATCGCCCAGCCGACCCGGTAGCCGGGCGCCAGGCACTTGGAAAACGACGAGCAGTGCATCACCAGCCCGTTGGCGTCGAAGGCCTTGGCGGGAACCGGGCGCTTGTTGCCGAAGTACAGCTCGCCGTACACGTCGTCCTCGATCAGCGGCACGTCGTGGCGCGCCAGCAAGGCCACCAGATCGCGCTTGTTCTGGTCCGGCATCAGGCTGCCCAGCGGATGCTGGAAGTTGGTCATCAGCCAGCACGCCTTCGGCTGATGCTTAATCAATGCCTGTTCCAGCGCGGCCAGGTCGACGCCGTCGCGCGGATGGGTCGGCACCTCGACCGCCCGCAGCCCGACCCGCTCCAGCGCCTGCAAGGCGCCGTAGAACGCGGGCGATTCGATGACCACGGCGTCGCCCGGCCTTGTGGCCGCCATCAGGCACAAATTCAAGGCTTCCAGCGCGCCGTTGGTGATGACGATCTCGTCGGGGTGGACCTGGATGCCGTCGGCCAGATAGCGCAGGGCGATCTGGCGGCGCAGGCCGGCGTTGCCGGGCGTCATATCGTCGACCGTGCTCCAGGGGTCCATGCCCTGCACGCTCGACGCCATCACGCGCGCCAGCTTGGGCAGTGGAAACAGCAGCGGACTCGGAAACGCCGAGCCGAGCGGCACCACGTCGCGGGTGCGGGTCGATTCCAGCACCGCGAACACCAACTCGCTGACATCGACCGGCTTGGACTGCTGGTCCGACGGCATCGCGATGTCCGGTTCCGGCGGCAACACCGCCGAGCGCGCCGTCACGTAATAGCCCGAGCGTTCGCGGGCGCGGATCAGGCCGCGCGCCTCGAGCAGGTAATACGCCTCGAACACCGTGGCCGGACTGACGCCCCGGCTTTGGCTCGCCTTGCGCACCGACGGCAGGCGGTCGCCGAACTTCATCACCCCGGCCCGGATCGACTGGGCAATCTCGTCGGCCAACGCTTCATACAATTTCATTCCGCTCTCTCGAATATCACGCACGCTCAGGACACCAGCATGATGCACGGAAAGCTCGGCCGGCGGGAGGTCAGCGCGGCACAAAAAAGCTCGCTTTTTCCTTCACGCCGATGCGCTCGTCATCAACCGCCCTCAACTCGAAAACGACCTTATTCGATCCCACCGCGCCCTTGCCCTCGGCGACCCGCAGCGTGACCGGCACCGAGCGCGATTCCGTGCTTTCCAGCCGCACCTCGGCCGGCGACGCGAGCGCGATGCCGTCGATGCCGGACACGCCGATGCGATACGTGTGTGGCGCCTCGTCCGAATTCATGATTTGCAGGCGATACACGTTCTCGACCGTTCCGGCGCCGTCGACGGTGCGCGCCATGATGCCGCGGTCGCGGATCACGTCCATCCGAAGCGGCGTGCGGGTGGCCAGCGAGCCGAAAAACAGCGCCACCAGCACGATCAGCAGCGCGCTGTAAATCAGGACGCGGGGGCGCAGCGCGCGCTGGCGGATCTGCTTGAGCGAAAACTTGTTCTTCAAGCCGTTCTCGGTGGTGAAGCGCACCAGGCCGCGCGGCGCGGCGATCTTGTCCATCACCGAATCGCAGGCGTCGACGCAGGCGGCGCAGCCGATGCAGTCGTATTGCAGACCGTCGCGGATATCGATGCCGGTCGGACAGACCTGGACGCACAGCGAGCAGTCGATGCAGGCGCCCTGGTCGGCGGACGAGGTCGGCGCTTTATTGAGCGCGCCGCGCGGTTCGCCGCGCTCCTTGTCGTAGCTGACGATCAAGGTGTCCGGATCGAACATCGCGCTCTGGAAGCGGGCATACGGACACATGTAGCGGCACACCTGCTCGCGCAGCCAGCCGGCGTTGCCGTAGGTGGCGAACGCGTAGAACAGGATCCAGAACGATTCCCACGGCCCCAGCGAGGACGTCGCCACCTCGTCGCCCAGCACGCGCACCGGCGTGAAATAGGCGATCAGCGTAAAACCGGTCCACAAGGACAGCGCGATCCACAGCCCGTGCTTGGCGCACTTTTTACCCACCTTGGCAAGCGTCCAGGGCTGCTTGGCGAGCCGCATCCGGGCGCTGCGCCGCCCTTCGATCTGATTCTCTATCCACATGAAAATCTTGGTGTACACCGTCTGCGGGCAGGAAAAGCCGCACCAGACGCGCCCGCCCACCGCCGTGAAAAGAAACAGCGCATAGGCGCAGATGATGAGCAACAGCGCCAGGTAATAAAAATCCTGCGGAAACAGGACCGTGCCGAACAGGTAGAACTTGCGCTCGTCCAGATCGAACAGCACCGCCTGGCGCCCGTTCCACGACAACCACGGCAGGCCGTAAAACACCAGTTGGGTCAGCCATACGCAGACCCAGCGCAGCGTCGCATAGCGCCCTTTTGTCTCACGCACGTGGATGTCTTCGCGCGCCATGTACATTTTGATGACGGAAACGGGTGGTGCGGGTTTGTTCATG
>JACMLV010000222.1 GCA_014379395.1 Burkholderiaceae bacterium | reverse complement strand
GATAGCCGCGAGGACGCGATCTGGGTCGGCGGTCCAGGTGAAGGGCTTGGGGTGTTTGTTGTGCTCGGCGACGTATCGGTTGATGGCGGCCTGCAGGTCGACGAGCGAGCAGAAGACCCCACGCTTCAGCCGGCGTCGTGTGAGCGCCGAGAAGAAGCCCTCCACGGCGTTGAGCCACGATGCGCTGGTCGGCGTGAAGTGGAAGGTCCAGCGGGGGTGCCGAACGAGCCACTCGCGCACCTTCGGGTGCTTGTGGGTGGCGTAGTTGTCGACCACGGCGTGGACCACCTTGCCGGCCGGCACCGCGGCCTCGACCTGGTTGAGGAAGCGGATGAACTCCTGATGCCGGTGGCGCTGCATGTTGCGGCCGATCACCGTGCCGTCCACCACATTGAGCGCGGCGAACAGCGTCGTCGTGCCGTGGCGGATGTAGTCATGGGTCATCGTCCCGGCCCGACCCTTCTTGATGGGCAGGCCGGGCTGGGTGCGGTCGAGCGCCTGGATCTGGCTCTTTTCGTCGATCGACAGCACGACGGCATGGGCGGGCGGATCGACGTAGAGGCCTACGACATCGGTGAACTTCTCGGCGAACTTCGGGTCGTTGGAGAGTTTGAAATTCTTCATCCGATGCGGCGTCAGGCTGTTGGCCCGCCAAATGCGCTGCACGCTGACCGCGCCGATGCCGGCCGCCTTGGCCATCGCGCGGACGCTCCAGTGCGTGGTCTCGCCGGGCGGATCGGCCAGTGTCAGGTCGAGCACGCGTTGGACGGTCGCCGCGGCCAGCGGCGGCTTGCCAGGCTTGCGCGTCTTGTCGCGCAGCAGGCCGTCGACGCCATCCTGCATGAAGCGCTCCTGCCACCGCCAGACTACCGGCTTGGACAGGCCCGAGCGGCGCATGATCTCGGTGGTCCCGCAGCCGTCGGCGGTGGCGACGATCACCCGCGCGCGGGCCGCATGCTTCTGTCGCGTGTTGCGATCGGCGACGATCGCCTCGAGGCGGATGCGGTCCTGCGGCGCGACCGCGACGACGATGCCTGCTCTCATCCCGAGAGTTTAAGCTGGGCTACCCGTTCAGGGAATCCTCTGAATGGGGCAGTCCACTAGGATATTTTTTATTGGCGAACACAGTCTGTCCTGCAGTAAATGATGGTCATGGAAAGTAGCCACTTGAGCGTTGGCGCCGAGATGGCAGCCGTTGTTTCGCCTCTCGACTGGGCGGCACTGGCCGCTCGCGACCCGCATCCCGGCTGGGCGCTGCGGTTACTGGCGTGGATTATTCAGCGCGAGGTGGGGGATGGATCCGATGACTGAGGCGGAGCTAATCGAGGAAGCAATTGGGCTGATTGACCGCGAGGCGCCGGCCCTCCTGGACGCGGAAGCCGACGCGCGCGACCAGGAAGGCGCATACAGCGCGGCGCTTGAAGCGTTTGTGCTGGCGGGAGCGGCGGTGGCGGCGGCGGAAGCCGACCGGGCCGCGCTACTGGAATCGGCCGTGCAGGGTGCGTTCGTCTCGGCCCTGCATTTCGTCGGCGCGGCTGCGGCGGTCGTGCATGCAACCATGTATCTCCGGTTCAACGAGGAAGTTGTCGCGCGGCTGGCCGGGCCGTTGGCGGCGGCACGGGCGTGGCTGTCGGATTCGCGGCACCAGGCTTGTCTGCCGATACTTCGCGCTGGGCAGGATCACCGGATCGATGCCGCGAGGCTGGCGGATCGGGCCGCCCTAGCGCCGCGTGGCGACCCTGCCACCGTGGCGGCGATGGCGGCGGCGCGGCTGCAATGGGAACGGGGTCGGGAGCTAATCCGTGCCGGTGTCACCATGGGGCTGCGGTTCCCCCGGCACCCCATCGAGGCGGAGCCGACATGGCCGGCGCGCGAGGCAAGCGAGCGGCGCTTTTGGGCGAGGCCGGTTGAGACGCAGGAGCTTGAAGATGCAGCTTGAAACTTTCCGCCTCGGCGGCGAGGCGTTCCATCTCGACACGGAAACCGCCGCCCTGGTTCGGCGGCTGGCGGCCCATGATCCTGCTGGTGCGCTCGTGGCAGCCCGGCGTGGTCGTGGCCGGACGATGCCGGACGGTGGCCGCGTCCTAGTCGGCGTGTCGCTTATGGACGGCCTTTCCCCAAACCCAGCAGGAGCAATGAGCATGGAACCCAACCGCAGCGTGACTATCGAGGGGCAGACTTACGTGTTGCCAGCGGCGGTCGCGACGATTTGCGAACGTTATGAGGGCATCGCGGCGGTGTTGCATTACGTCGCCGAAACCGGGCGCGGGGTGTCGGCTGCCGG
>JACMLV010000221.1 GCA_014379395.1 Burkholderiaceae bacterium | reverse complement strand
GCCTGCTCAACGTCGCCATCGAACGGGGCGCCCTCGACGCCCTGGTGCAAAACGGCGGCCTGATCGCCGCCGACGGCGGCCACGTGCTGCTGAGCGCGCAGGCCGCCGGCGCGCTGCTCGGCGGCATGGTCAACAACACCGGCGTGATCCAGGCGCGCACGGTGGAGAACCGCAACGGCGTGATCAAGTTGTTGGGCGACATGCAAACCGGCACGGTCAAGGCCGGCGGCGCGCTCGACGCCAGCGCCCCGGCCGGCGGCGACGGTGGCTTCATCGAGACCTCGGCCGCGCACGTCAAGCTGGCCGACGACGTCAACATCACCACCACCGCCGCGCGCGGCATAACCGGCACCTTCCTGATCGATCCGCAAGACTATTCGATCGGCGGCGTCGGCGCCGACATCGCCCCGGCCGCCCTGGTGGTCTTGCTCAACCAGACCAGCGTGGTCATCAGCACCGACGCCAGCGGGCCGGCCAGCACGCCGTCCGAGAACCACTTGTATGCGAGCGTGGCCGGACTGGGCGACATCAATGTCAAGGAGGCGGTGTCGTGGGGCGCCGCGACCACGCTGACCCTGAAGGCGGCGCATGACGTCAACATCGACGCGGCCATCACCGCCAACACCGGCAACTTCGTCGTGTGTTGCGGAAACGATATCAATATCGGCACTGGCGGCACGGTGACCACGACCAGCGGCTCGATGCTGCTGAGCGCGGGCCGCAATGTGAACCTGTCGGGCACGCTGACCGCCACCAGCGGCAATATCGCGGTGTGCGCCGCGAAGGACATCGACATCAAGCTCGGCGGGACGATCACGCTCACCAACGGCAGCACGATCCCGAGCCAGAGCCTGATCGGCCTGGGCGTGCGAGAGGGCTTGACGCTCTCCGCCGGCTACGACGCCCATCAGCCGGGCGCCGCCGGCGGCACGGTCAAGTTCGCCTCTTTGAGCCAGGCCACCGTCACCAACGCCCCGATCACGATCTTCTACAACCCGGTCACCTACCAGGCCGGCGCGGCGGCGCCGCAAAGCTACGCGGGCAACTTCGTCCAGACCAGCGCCCCGCTGCGGCAATACATGTGGGTCTTCCCGGAAGCTGCCCCGAGCGTCTACAACGGCTCGACCGAAGTGGTGTTGACGTCGCTGAAGGACGCGCCGGCCGGCGTCACGCTTAACAATGCCGGCGGCGTGGCCAACTACCTCAACGCCGAGGTCGGCACAGACAAGGTGATCGCCTTTTCCGGCTACACCATCGGCTACGCCGGCCTCGACGCGCAGGGCGCCCAGTACGCCCTGCCCGTGTCTTGCTGCGCACCGATCGTTTCGACCACTAGCGGCACAATGTTGGCAGCTGTCCCGCCGCCGGTCGTTGTTCCGCCGCCGGTCGTCGTTCCGCCGCCGGTCGTTGTTCCGCCGCCGGTCGTCGTCCCGCCGCCGGTCGTCGTTCCGCCGCCGGTCGTTGTTCCGCCGCCGGTCGTCGTTCCGCCGCCGGTCGTCGTCCCGCCGGTAGAAATACCGCCGCCGGTAGAAATACCGCCGCCGGTGGAAATACCGCCGCCGGTGGTGATTCCACCGGTCGTCGTTCCTCCCTTCCCGCCGATAACTTCTCCGTTGCCACCGAATCTGACGTTCGTGCGCCCCGTCTATCCGCTGTCGCAGCTGGTCGTCGTCGAGGCGCCGCTCGCGCGTCCGGTTGAAATCGAGCCGGTGCCGGTTCCGGCGCCGGCGCCGTATGTCGCTCCGGTTCGTCCGCCGAAACAAGACCGTAACTAAGGGAAGGCGTGCGCGCCGCGAGCTTATGAAGAGTGAGGGAAAAGATGGTGGGCGGCGTCTGCCGTCCTTGCCCCGCGCCGCCCGCCGCGCCGGGCGGCTGGCGGGCTTGTTCGGCGCCTCGCTGCTGAGCATGGCGCTCGGCGGGGACGCGGCTTGGGCGGCGGAGCCGGCCGGCGCGGTGGTGGATGCGCCGCAGCGCCGCGTGGCCGATTTCGCACGCGAGCGGGCCTCAGGGCCGGCGCGTGAACTGGCTGGCTGGGTGCTCGATTCGGGCGACAACGGCGGCGAGCCGTTCGTCATCGTCGACAAGGCCGAGGCTGCGGTGTTCGTGTTCGACGATGGCGGGCGGCTGCTGGGCGCCGGCGCCGCGCTGCTCGGCCTGGCCCGCGGCGACGACGCCGTGCCCGGCATCGGCCAGCGCGCCTTGTCGAGCATCCTGCCCGCCGAGCGCACCACTCCGGCCGGGCGCTTCGTCGCCTCGCTCGACCGCAACGTGCACGGCTGGCCGATCCTATGGGTCGATTACGACACCGCCATTTCCCTGCATTCGGTGGTCACCAGCCAGCGCGCCGAGCGGCGCGCCGAGCGCCTGGCCTCGCCGACGCCCGATGACAACCGCATCTCCTACGGCTGCATCAACGTGGCGCCGGCTTTCTTCGGCAAGGTGGTGGTCCCGGCTTTCAGGCACAGCAGCGGGATTGTCTATGTCTTGCCCGAGACGCGCCCGGCAGGCGAGGTGTTCGCCGCGTTGGCGCGCGCCAACGCCCGTCACGCCGTCGCACCGGCGCCGCACTGACGCGCACGTCCTGGCCCGGCAATGGGCATGACGGGATCGGTCACAAAAATAGATGGGAAAATGGAAAGAACCGGGCGCGAGCGCGCCCGGACGGGATCGGGGCGGGCGGGCGCCCGCGACAATCCCCGGTTGCTGCCTGCTTAGTGGCTGTGCTCGGCGATGAAGGCGGCGATCTTCGGGCACACCTCGTCGCGCCAGCGGTGGCCGGAGAAGATGCCGAAGTGGCCGGTGCCGTCGACCACCATGTGCTGCTTGTTCGATTCCGGAATCGACGAGCACAGCGCGTGCGCGGCCTCGGTCTGGCCCAGGCCGCAGATATCGTCCTTGGCGCCCTCGATGGTCAACAGGGCGGTGCTCTGGATGTCCTGCGGGCGCACGCGCTTGCCGTCCACGTCCCACTCGCCGCGCGGCAGGTCGAAATCCTGGAACACCACCTTGATGGTCTCCAGATAGAACTCGGCGTCCAGGTCGAGCACCGCGTTGTACTCGTCGTAGAACTTCAGGTGCGCGGTGCCGGGACGGCCGGCGGCGCGGTCCTTGAAGAAGTCCATATAGCTTTTCGAGTGCTTGTC